>DATEPG010000550.1:0-4553 GCA_035273265.1 Polyangiaceae bacterium | reverse complement strand
CGACGCGATCCTCGACATCCCCCAACGAGCTCGAGTTCTGCGAGCGACACTGCCCGGACGAGGACAACTTCCACGGTTGCATGATCCGCGATTCCGCCGACGGCATCGAGCCGATCGTGTGCACGTACGCTCAGAGCTGTTGATGCCCTGAGCGCGCCGCTTGAGCTCTGACAGGCACGCTCGGCTCAGGTGAACGGGCGACGCCCTGCTCGTGCTACGGATCGAGCCTCGTGCGTCGTAACCTCTGCTACGGCGCTCTGAGGGCACCACGCGTGCTGCTCACGATCGGAACGCCGGAGCCGTAAGCCGTGTACTCGGCCTGAAACTCAGGCGCGCCCACTTGCACCACGAAACGGCCGCCGGTCGACAGCATGAGGTCGAACCAAGCGCGATCCGTGTGCTGTAGGTCGCGCGCGCCGTGCACTGCGTTCCCGCCCGCCGCTGGCGTGAGCACGATCTGCCGAGCATCGCTCGAAAACTTCACGTTCCAAGCCGAAGCCATCTTCGGCTGGTAGTCGGCCTCGAGCAGCTCCTGGCTCGCGGGATTCGCCGTGGCCCGTTGCCACTCGCGATCGGGCCAATAGATCAACTCCGCGCCTGCCAAACAGTCCAGACCTTGGCAGCTAGGCAAAACCTGCCCGCCTGCGCCAGCAACTCCGCGATCCCCTGCCGCTCCGCCCGCGCCGGCTTCGCCGAGCGCGCCCGCGCTTCCGCCGCTCGTGCCACTAGCTGCACCCGCGCCGCTGGCAGGGGCTCCGCCTGCCGCCGCGCCGCCTTTGGCGGGAGCTGTGCCACTCGAGCCAGCAGCGTTGTCGCTCGCCTTGCCTGCGGCCCCGGCAACATTCGGCGAGCCATTCGCGTCATACGCCGCGGAGCCGCCACACGCCGCCACGACCAGGGCCAGCACCGGAAGGAGACGAAGCCACCTCACGCGCAAAAGCTTAGCGCAATCGATGCCGAGGTGCGAGTGGCGTCCGGCTTGAAATATTCCCGGCGAGCCGGCTTTCGAGCCTTCGCCCGTTCAGGCACGTTCTGGCGCCGCTTGGCACACGCCGCTGACGGGCTCGAGCACTTTACCGAACAGGACTGCCGCTGGGTAATAGGCCTCGCCGCGCTTCACGAACAAACTGCCGCTCGTGCGGTACGCGCAGCCCACGATGTCGTCTTGCTTCCATTCACCCGGGCCGAAGCGAATGTCCACCGCAAAGGGGATGAAATCGCGGCCCTTGGCGTCGCGGCTGAGCGCGCTGGCAGTGATGCGGACGCGGCGCTCGCGGGGTGGTGGACGGACGCGCGAAAACCGACTCGGCGTGTGCTCCGCGAGCGGCTTCACGATGCGGGCTTCGATCTGCTTCTGAGCCCAGGCCACGAGCGACGAATCATCGGCCGAGGCGAACGAAGGGACGAACGAAAGCGCGAACGCGCAGCACGAGAGCAAACGAAGAAACTTCATGATTGATCCTTTCACTGACAGAGGTGACCCGGTGACGAGGTTTGGGGCGACGAGAAAGCCATTCCACCGCGGCGGCGCTCGCCAACACCGGGACCCACAGCGCCACCACATACGCGACTTCCGGATCCATGCCGGCCACGTCGAGACCGACGATCATGGCGCGCGAGATCACCGCGACGCTCATTTGTCCGACCACGTGTCGCATGGCCCGTGCGTGCGCAATCGCATCGCGCCGCCGTGCCGAACGGACGCCGGACACCATAGCCCAAGCGATGATTGCACCCGAGACCAAGAACCCCGCGGTCACTACGCCACCACCCTTGGCATCCATCGCGAGTAGCGAACCCGACGGCACGAGCACGAACAACACCAGCCCTCCGGCGATGCGCCCGAGCCAGCGATGCAACCGGGTCCGGCGCTGAAGCGCGCGGGTCATCAGTGCGAGACACAGCGGAAAGCTGAGCGCAGCCGCAGCTACGTGTAAGCGTAGCGAACCCAGCCACAAACTCTCGAAGCGCAGCGGCAGTTTCTCGAGCACGAATGGCGGCAGGGTCTGAAAGTCGAAGTATGGCAGGCTCATCACGCTGATGAACAGCGAACCGAGCGCCATCAGCGAAAGAAAGCCGCGCGCAGCCCAGCTACCGCAACGACTTCGCAGAGCCGAATACCATCTCGAGAGAGCCATCGACGAATACGTCTGACCGCGCATGCCTCGTGTGACACGCGCGGCGAACGATTGTTCACTTTTCCACGCCGCCGTTTTTTCTTTCTCTTCCGCACCGAAAGTGAGGAAGGATCGACGCCAAACAGCGTAAAAGGCCGCACCGCGAGCTATGTGCCGCGGTTCGAGCGCCCGCCCGCTTACCCCCACCCCCAATCACACACGTGAATAGCGCGGTGCGCGTCGGCTGAATGCATTCGACGCCTTCATATTGCCGCGACTGCTCGCGCGGACGCGGGCCGCGTCGAAATCAGTGGCCGTTCAACTGATACAAATCGAGTTCGAACTAGCAACTGACTCGGGGTCGGTCCCGATAGGCATGGAAGGAAGCCCCGGCTTTCGCAGACCCAAGCCATGTCTCACGTCCCCACGCCTCACAACGCCTTGTTCATCAGGGTCTTCGGAAATCCAGACAACGCCGCTTCCGAATTGCGCCTGGTCCTGCCAGCACCCATCTCGGTCCTCATCGACTGGTCGTCGCTCGAACTCTGCCCAGGAAGCTTCGTCGATCCGCAACTCACCGAACGCCACACCGATTTACTCTTCAGCGCTCATTGCATCGGAAGTGACGCGCGGATCTACTTCCTGTTCGAGCACCAGAGTACCCCCGACCGGCTCATGCTCTTTCGGCTCCTCCGCTACAGCGTCCGGATCTGGGAAGCGTTTCTGCGTGACAATTCCACGACCAAGCGTCTCCCGGCTATTTTGCCCGTGGTCCTCTACCACAGTGAGCACGCTGGCGGAGCATGGACGGGCCCCACCTCGCTCAGCGAGCTCATCGATCTCCAACCCGTGGAACTTGCCGCGTGCGCGGGGCTCGTCCCCGAATTCCGCTTCGTCCTCGACGACATTTCGAGAACCGAAGATGCGGAGTTGCGAAGGCGCACTCCCGCGGCAGCCGCCGCGCTGTTCCTGCTACGCGACGCCCGCTCCAGCGAAGATTTGCTCGCAGATCTCAGACGCTGGGCTCCAGTGCTGGCCGGCATTGCCGAAGCCCCCAACGGTGTGGCGGCGCTCGCAGCGCTGTTGGAGTATGCTCTGCGCGTCGGAGAAATCCCCCGCCCAGACCTCGAAGAATTCGTTCGTCAGTTGGGTCCAGTGACCACGGAGGCATATATGACTACGGCAGAGATGATTGCATCGGAGGGCCTGGCCAGAGGAAAGGCTGAAGGAAAGGCTGAAGGAAAGGCTGAAGGAAAGGCCGAGCTCGTGCTTCGGCTGCTCACGCTTCGATTCGGACCGCTCCCCGAAGAGGCGAGCGCGCGGGTCACCGCCGCAACGTCGGAGGAGCTCGATCTCCTCGCCGAACGCGTCCTGACCGCGACCACGATGGAAGAAGTGGTGCGGTGACGCCGCCGAGATGCGGCTCGAGTCTTTTAGATTGGCACGCCCGAAGGGACTCGAACCCCTGACCGGCGGGTTAGAAACCCGCTGCTCTATCCGGCTGAGCTACGAGCGCGTACTCCGGAAACTATGACATCCGACTGATTTGAGGGCTCGTATCCTTTCGATCGCGGCGGGACTTGTCAAGCCGTGTGGCGAAATGGCGAGCCTTTGTTGCGCCGCTTGTCCGGATTGCCGTTCAGAGCGCCGTTGTTCCTGCGTTTGGCCGGGTTTGGCTGGCAAAGCCAGCGAAATGCATTCCTTTTTCACGACCAGTGGGTTCCAGGGCTAGTATTGCCGCCGTGAAGGTCCTGCTCGTCAATCCCAATCGAGAGCGCATGCCGTGGCCGGCGCTGCCGTTGGGGTTGTGCACGGTCGCCAGCGGCCTGGCCGCCGCGGGGCACGAGGTCGAGGTGTTGGATCTGATGTTCGCCTCCGACCCGGCGCGTGAGACCGCGAACCGCGTGCGCAAGTGCGACCCGGACATCGTAGGCCTCAGCATCCGCAACATCGACAACTGCAACTTCGAGGTGCCGCACTTTTATCTGACCGACATTCGCGACCAGGTCGTACGCTCGGTGCGCGCGGCCTCGCAGCGCGCCAAGATCGTGGTCGGCGGCAGTGCCGTGAATGTTTCGCCCGCGGATACCTTTGCGTTCTTGGAGGCGGACTACGCGCTGGTCGGCGAGGGTGAAGAGGCGCTACCGGAATTTTTGCGCGCGCTGGAAGACGGCACGCCGCTCAATCGCGTGCGCGGTTTGCTCGAACCGGGCAAGGGGAGCGCTAAGGCGCTGCCGATTTTGGACACGGGGCGTTTGGCGCGGGGCGAGCCGCCCGCGGGGCGCGCGTTGGTGCATGATTTTGCAGAGTCCCCACGCAGTGAAGCCTGGCGCTGGATCGATCTCAAGCAGTACGCGGCGCACGGAAGCCCCTATTCGATTCAGACCAAGCGCGGTTGCGCGCTCAAGTGTTCGTACTGCGTGTACAACAACATCG
>DATEPG010000549.1:0-2601 GCA_035273265.1 Polyangiaceae bacterium | reverse complement strand
TCGCCGTCTCGTACTTTTCCGAAGCCCGCTGCTGGCCGTCTGCTGGGACAGTAAAGCGGCCAGCGGCAATGCTAAAGTCGCCGGTTCTATCCGACACCATCCCGTCCTTGAGAGAGAAGCTCGATGTCGCAGAATCGTCTGGGTGAACTGCTCGTTCGTGAAAAGCTGATCAGCTTACAGCAGCTTCGTAAGGCGCAAGACGAGCAGAAGCGCTCCGGCCAAAACCTGGGCTACACGCTCGCCCGCCTCGGCTTCATCTCCGACGGCGAAATCACGAACTTTCTCAGCTCGCAGTATCGCCTGCCCGCGATCAACCTGGACGAGTACGAGATCGACGTCGAGGTCGTGAAGCTGGTCACGAAGGAGGTGTGTGAAAAGCACCGCATCATTCCGGTATCACGCTCCGGATCTTCGCTGATCGTCGCCATGAGCGACCCGACGAACCTGAACGCGATCGATGACATCAAGTTTTTGAGCGGGTACAACGTGGAGCCGGTCGTCGCCAGCGAGACCGCCATTCAAGCCGCGATCGAGCGCTACTACAACGCGGGCCCCTCGTACGAAGAGGTGATGGCCGACTTCAACCTCGGCGACGAGGACATCGATTTCGGCGGCGATGAAGAAGAAGTCAACGCGCTCGAGCTCGAACGGCAGAGCGCGGACGCGCCCGTCGTGCGCCTAGTGAACGTGCTCTTGCTCAATGCGATTCGCAAAGGCGCCAGCGACATTCACGTGGAAGCGTACGAAAAGAAGCTGCGCGTGCGTTACCGCGTCGACGGCGTGCTGCAGGAAGAAATGACCCCGCCGCTCAAGCTCAAGGCGGCGATCGTCAGCCGCTTGAAGATCATGAGCCAGCTGGACATCGCCGAGCGCCGCTTGCCGCAAGACGGACGCATCAAGCTCAAGCTGGGCAAGGGCCGCGAAATGGACTTCCGCGTCTCGGTGCTGCCGACGATGTGGGGTGAGAAAGTCGTGCTGCGTTTGCTCGACAAGGGCAACCTGCAGCTCGACATGGCCAAGCTCGGCTTCGACCCCGAGCCACTCGCCGACTTCAAGTGGGCGATCACCCAGCCCTGGGGCATGGTGCTCGTCACCGGTCCCACCGGTTCCGGCAAGACGACCACGCTCTACTCCGCGCTCAGCGATCTGAACAAAGCCGACGTCAACATCAGCACCGCCGAAGATCCGGTCGAGTACAACCTACACGGCATCAACCAGGTGCAGATGCACGACGAGATCGGCCTGAACTTCGCCATGGGCCTGCGCTCCTTCTTGCGCCAAGACCCAGACATCATCATGGTGGGCGAGATCCGCGACTTCGAAACCGCGGAAATCTCGGTCAAAGCTGCGCTCACCGGCCACTTGGTGCTGTCCACCCTGCACACCAACGACGCGCCGGCCACCATCTCGCGCCTACTGAACATGGGCGTGGAGCCGTTCTTGATCACGGCCAGCGTGAACTTGGTGCTCGCGCAACGCCTGGCGCGCAAAATCTGTGCGGATTGCAAGAAGCCAGTCGACACCGATCCCAAGGTGCTGCTCGATCTCGGCGTGAGCGAAGCGCAGCTCGCCTTCAAGAGCAACATCATGAAGGGCACGGGCTGCGCGACCTGCAACAACACCGGCTACAAAGGCCGCGTCGCACTGTACGAAGTCATGCGCTTCTCGGATGATCTGAAAGAGCGCGTGCTGCAAGGCGCTTCGGGCGCGGAGCTAAAAGCCGCCGCGATCAAGCTCGGTATGGCGACTCTACGCGCCAGCGGCATCAAGAAGGTGCTCGAAGGCATCACCACGCCGGAAGAGATCTTGCGCGTGACGATGGCTGATTGAAGTCGGCAACAGCGTCGGTCGCTGGTGCTGCTGTGTTAGTGCGCCGCCGCAGGGGATCGGCGGGCACTTAGTGGGGCTTCCAAGACCGCGCCGAGTACCGGTGGTGGTTCCGCGTGCGGCGAACAATACTTGTTCGTGCGCCAACAACTATTTCCGTACAGCGAAGGCTGTTCCCTGGGACTGGAGGGCTACGCGGCCGCCGCTTCGTTGGCCAAGTCTTTCGACGCTGAGGCCGATAGACGGGGAGAATATTCCGGCCACAGCTCGCCCAGGCCCTCGCGCCTTCGACGTGCGAGTTCCCAGCGCACGATCGGCCGAGACAGGAGCACGACGGTGACGGCGATGCTGAAGCCCGCGATCACGTCGATCAAGTAGTGCCAGCGAAGGAACATCGTCGCGATGATGATGTTTACGGTGCAGAAAGTGACGATCGGCCAGGTGTACCGGTAGGGCAGGTCCTTGCGGTTGCGATAGGAGAAGAGCGCGAGCACCGTGGGCGCGCCGGTATGCAGGGACGGGAAGATATCCATCAGTGCGCCGCTCGAATGAACGGCGTCCATGATCAGGCTCTGCCACAGGCCGTTGGGTAACGGATGCTGAAATGCGTCGGCCATGGCTCGGTAGGGGCCGTAGCCGGGAACGACCAGGTACAGGCTGTGCCCGATGCTGAACATGAGCAAGATGCCGAACGTGAACTCGCCCACGATCTGCTTTTTGCGACCGAAGAACACGAGCGGCACGACGTGCACGGCCATGAGTAGGAAATAGCCG
>DATEPG010000548.1:0-11043 GCA_035273265.1 Polyangiaceae bacterium | reverse complement strand
GGCGAAGGCGCCTGAGCGCGCCGATGCAGCGGCCGCGCCGCTGTTCGCCGCCGCCGTGACCGCGGCCGGTGCAGGGCCGCGCGCTTCCTCCAGCGCTCGATCGGTGGCAATCGTTGCTGGGCGGTAGCTTCGAAACGCTTCCAGCCAAGCCCGCGCTTCCGCGCGCCGTCCTAGCGCTTGCAGCACGCGGGCGACCAGCAAATTGGCTGGTTCGTCGTCGGGCCGGCGCGTCACGGCAGCCGTGGCATCCACCAGCGCACTCGCAAAATCTCCCGCGCGCTCGGCGCAGCGTGCGCGCTCCAGGTAGTTCCCCGAGTACTCGGGATCGGTCTTCAGACCGCGCTCGAAGGCGGTCCGGGCGGCGGCGGGCCCGGCTTTTGGTTTGCTAGAGAAGCAACGAACAGCGCCGATCCGTGCCCAAATTTCCGGGCTGTCCGGATCCTCGGCGTGGGCTGACAAATAGGCGGCTAGGGCCTCGCTGAACTCGCCGTGCGCTTCGCGTTCGACGCCCAGCAAATAGGCCGCGTACGCTTCGGGGTTGATGAAGCGTCCCTGGTAGCGGACGCCGCCGGCCATGCGCGTCACGCCGGTCGAGCCCACCCTGCAGCTCACCGTCAGCGCGAGCGCGAGCGCCAGCGAGAGCGCGCCGAATGCCGAACCGAGCCGCCGCCGGATCACGTGAGCTCGCGCAAGCTACTGAGGAAGCGATCGTTCTCTCGGCTCGTACCTACGGTGACCCGGAGTTGGTTGGCGAGGCGACCACCGCGTTGATGAAAGCTGCGCACGAGCACCCCGCGCGCCTTCAAGCCCTCGAACAGCTCGCCCGCTGGCCGCTCGCTGCGGAACCACAGAAAATTGGCCTGGCTGGGGGTCACGCTGATGCCTGGCAGCGCTGCGAGCTCGGCACTCAGCCGCCCCCGCTCGGTCACCACGTACGAGACGATGTTGCGAATCTCCGGCGCCAATTCCGTGACGGCTAAAGCGCCCAGCAGCTGGGCCGGCGCATTCATGTTGTACGGCAGCCGCACTTTGTCGAGTTCCCGAAGCAGAGACGGGCGCGCGATCAGCCACCCCACGCGTAGCGCGGCAAAGCCCACTTTGGACAACGTGCGCATCACTGCCACGTTTTCGTAGCGGCGATACAGATCCAGTTGATCGCGATCGGAGTACGGAATGTACGCCTCGTCGATCACGACCAACGACGAAGCTGCTTTTTGAATCAGGCACTCGAGCCGCTCGCGGTCGACCAAGTTGCCCGTAGGATTGTTGGGCGTAGCGATGAAGATCACGTTCGGCGGCGCGTGTTCGACACCCTTGAGCAGCGAATCGATGGCCAAATCCCAGTTCGCGTCGAGCGGCACCTCCAGCACGCGCTGGCCGCGCACCCGGGCGCTCATGCGATACATGACGAAGCTCGGCGTGGTGGTCATGACCAAGGCGCTGCCCGAGCGATCGCGCGCTTGCGAGAAGGCCGAGAGCAGCATGGTGATGATCTCGTCGCTGCCGTCACCGACCAGCACTTCTTCCGTGCTCACTCCAGAATAGCGGGCCAAGGCTTGGCGCAAGTGGTTCGACGTCGCGTCCGGGTAACGCTCCCAGGTGAGCGTGGCGGCGGCCTCGGCCAGGCGCCGCTTGGCCGCGTCGGAAAGCAGCTCCGGTGCTTCGTTGGCGTCGAGCCGTACGGCGTAATCGCCTGCCACTGGGGTGTACGAGCTGAGCTCGGCCAAGGCCGGCGAAAGAATGTCTGAAAAGGGTTCCGCCATTGGGGCGCTCGGAGCATAGTCCATCCCCGCGCCATGTTCTCGCACATCCTTGGCCAAGAACCCGCGCTGCAAACGCTGACACGCGCGCTCGACAGCGGGCACGTGCACCACGCCTATCGCTTCGAAGGTCCCGCGGGCGTAGGCAAGGAGCTCGCGGCGTTTGCCTTGGCTCAAGCCCTGGTTTGTGAGGGGGCAGGCCCGCGCGGCTGTGAGCGCTGCAGCGCTTGCCTGCGTGCCCTGCGCATCTCCGAAGAAGAGCCGCACGTGCCCGCTCATCCAGACGTGATCGTGCTGCAACGCGGCCTTTACCGCGGGCGTATCAGTGCCAATGAAGCGACCGGCATCAGCATCGAGCAGGTCCGGCGGATGGTCTTGGAGCGGGTCGGTTACGGTCCGCACGAGGGCCGCGCGCGGATGTTCATCGTCAGGGACGCGGACGAGCTCACCGTGTCTGCCGCCAACGCTTTGCTCAAGACGCTGGAAGAGCCCGGGCAAGGGACGCACTTCGTGCTGCTGACCAGTCGCCCGAATCGGCTCTTGGACACGATCCGCTCGCGAACCCTACCGGTGCGCTTCTCGCCCTTGCCGGACGCGCTGGTCGCGCAGATCTTGCAAACCAAGGGGCTCGATCCCAAGGTGGCGGCAGTCGCTCAAGGCAGCGTCGCGTTGGCGCTCGATCTGGCTTCGGAAGACGCCATCAAAGAGCGTGAGGAGTTCGTGGCCGCTGCACACGCCGCCCTCCGCGCGCGTGATTTGGCGCCGGGGATCAAGTTTGCCGAGGCCCGGCGGGAGCGCGATAGCTTGCGCAGCTTGTTGGCCTACTTTGCGCAATCTTTGGCGTTCGCCGGTCGCGAGCAAGCAAGCACGCAGATCGAACGAGCAGAGCGCTCTGCCGAACAGCATCGCGTGGTGCTTTCGGCCATGCAAGACGTCGACCGCAACGTTTCGCCCGCGCTCGCGCTCGAAGCGATGATCTACCGCTTGCGCCAGATTTAGACTGCCGCGCGGCCTGCCAGCAGTGCCGTGTGCAGGGCCTGCGCCGCCTCGCTGACGCCATCGAGCGAACCGCGAGTTGGCTGCAGTGCGGCGATCACCGCGGCCAGTTCCGAGTGTTCGGCGACTCGTGGCGCACGCTCGAGATTGATGCCGCCGATGGCGACCAGCGGAATCCCCGCGCTGTGCGCCGCTGCGTGCGCCTGGGCGAGCAATGCCAGGCCCACGGAAGGGTCCGCACGCTCTTTGGATGCTGTGCCGAATACGGGTCCGAAGGCGACGTAGTCCGGCTTTTCGGCGAGCGCGGCCAGCAGCTGTTCGAGCGTGTGTGTAGAGACTCCCACCAGCAGGCCAGGCGCGAGCAAGCGCACCAACGGCAAAGGCAGATCTTCCTGCCCGATGTGCACGCCGTCGCACTGAGCCAATACCGCCAGATCCGGTCGGTCGTTGGCGACCAAGCGTGCGCCGAACGCCGAACACAGCGGCCTGAGCGCGCGCAGCAGCTCGAGCGTATCGCGCGTTCCGGCGTGTTTGGCCCGCAGCTGAAGCAAGGGCGGTCGTGCTGCCAGGACGCGCTCTGCGAATGCCAGGACGGCGTGGGTCCCAGGCCCAAAGGACTGCGAGCCGAGCTCGCGCAGGCTATCGACGTCAACGATCGGGTATAGGCCGCGCACGAGGGATATGTTACGCCGACCGCATGCGAGCTGCGAGCTTAACGCTCGGTTTGGGAATGTGTTTTGCCGCGCTCGGCTGCGCCGGCGGTAAGCCAGTGGTCGAGCCCGGATCGCTGACGGGTGACGTTGCTGCCGACAATGCGCGCGGCGAGCCTGACCCGGTCACGACTGACGCGGGGCCCTCGGACGCCGGCGGAGACGGCGGCACGCACGCCGCCGAAGGCGCGCCGCCGCCGGTCGTCGATCCCGCCGTGGCTCACGCGCTGGTCGCCAAGAGTGGCGAGGGCGCGGGAGCGACGCCACTCGGCCTACGCTTCGAAGTCATGGAGCTTGGCGCGGAGCTACCCTGGGCATTCGCAGTCGTGAATCGAGGCACGGAGGCGGCGGTCGTCAATTTCGACGCGCGGCTGCTCTCGCTAGAGATTTCGCCGCCGGCCGCCGCAGAGCCAGAGGCAGCGAGTGGCAAAGCCAAAGCGCTCAAAGCCGCGAAGCCCAAGAAGCCGCCAAAGCCGGTGTTGTGCCGGCTACCCGCAGATGTCGTGCCCAGTTCGGCCGATCCGGCGCTGGCGATCAAACTCGAACCGGG
The DNA here is from genome assembly GCA_035273265.1 of Polyangiaceae bacterium. Classification (GTDB taxonomy): domain Bacteria; phylum Myxococcota_A; class Polyangia; order Polyangiales; family Polyangiaceae; genus PMG-095. Next base: position 7,027 of record DATEPG010000548.1, on the reverse strand, counting down.
GGAGGGCTTGGTTCAGAACTTCGACCCGCGCCTGTACTGCGTGGGCAAAACGCCGTGGCCGCTGGTCGAAGGCGCGCAGTTGAGCGCGCACTTTGGCTGGCCGGTGAAGATGAAAACCACCTGGAAAGGCGGCAAGCGCGAAGAACAGCCGGCCGTGCAACGCGAGCCGTTCGTGGCCGAGCCAATCGAGGCGCAAGGCTCATTGCCCGCAGCGGACGCAGCCCGCGATGCCGAAAAGGCCGAAGCCAGCGAGGCCAGCGAGCGACGAATCAAGGAATTGAACGGGACCCCGTTCACGCTCGGTTCCAATTTCGGAGGAGCGGTGAAGCCTCCTCCAGGCGCGCCCGCCAAACCCCCAGGCCTCGAATTGAGCATCTCTGGCAGTGACGCCGCGAACGAGAGCGCGGTCACCGCGACCACCACCTTGACCAATCGTGGCCCGCGCAAACAAGACGTCTACTTCCGGCGCGAGATGGTCACCTACGAGGTGAGCGGTCCGGACGGCGTGTTCCAATGCGACCCTCAACCCGATCGGCGCTCGCCAGCGGACCGTTCGGCGGTGCAAACCCTACGTCCGGGCGGCAAGTCCTCGGCCGTGACTCGCCTGATCGAAATGTGCCCCGCGCATGCGTTTGCGCGTCCAGGACTGTACTTGGTACACGCCCGCTTCGATGCGGCCGACCCGGCTACCGAACTCGGCTTCAACGCCTTCATGGGACGTCTGGTTTCGGCAAAGCCCGCGCTGGTGCGCGTGCGGCGCGGCGAGCTACCGTTTACGCCGTCGAGCGGGGCCGTCCGGGTACGCGTCGGGGAGTAGCGGCGAGCGCGCGGCGTTGCGCGCGCGACGGCCGTGTAGGTGCAGGTGCGCGACGCCCGCGAAACAGCGGCGCTTTCAGGGGCATTGGCAATTCGGGGGTGCCCCCTGATGCGCACCACGTCCCGACCGTATCGAAGGGGGAATGGCCTGGGTTCAAGCGGCAAATTCCGGCTCGCAGAGCGTGCCGCAGCTCGACGTGGGCTCGGTAGTCGACCGTCGCTACCGCTTGAAGCGCGAGATTGCGCGCGGCGGAGCGGGCGCCGTCTTCGAGGCCGAACACCTTTATACGAGCCGGCCCGTGGCCATCAAGTTGCTGCTCGCCGACCAGGTGCACGCGACCGAGTCGCGTCAGCGGCTGTTGCTCGAGGCACGAGCGCTGACGGTCGCGCGTCACCCGGGCATCGTGCTCGGTCTGGATGCGGGCGAGACCGAGCACGGGACACCTTACTTGGTGATGGAGTTGCTCGAGGGCCGCACGCTGGAGGGGATCTTAGCGGTGCGGCCGCGCATCGGCGTGGCTGACGCGGTGTACATCGGCATGCAGCTGTGCGACGCGCTGGCCACCGCGCACGAACGCGGAATTTTGCATCGCGACATCAAGCCCAGCAACGTCTTCATTTCGCGGAGCGAGTCGGGGCGCGAGGTGACCAAGATTTTCGATTTTGGGATCGCCCGCCTACCGCAACAAAACCACAAGATCACCCAACAAGGCGCGGTGCTAGGCACGCCCGAATACATGGCGCCAGAACAGCTCTTGGCGCAGGACGACGTAGACGCGCGCTGCGACATCTACGCGCTTGGCATTAGTTTGTACGAAGCCCTGGCAGGCACGGTGCCTTTCGAGGGCAATTTCGGGGAAGTACTGCTCAAAGTCTCGACGCAGCCGATGCCTTCGTTGATCGCGCGCTGCCCAAACGTGCCCCCGTTGCTGGAAGCAGCGATCGAAAAGGCGTTGGCCCGCGATCCCGCCGGTCGGCACGCGACGCTTCGCGAATTTGCCGAGGCTTTGAGTCGAGTGCCGACAGGCGATGAACCCACGACATCGCTGCTCGGCTTGCGCGCTGGGCCTACGGCGTTCGCCGGCAAGCGTGTGCCACCGCCGCTTCCGGAACAACCATCTACTCGGCGGCGCTTCGCTCGTGCACCGTACGTCACCCCGGTTCGTATCCTAGGCGCGAATGGCACGTCGATCGAAGGCCGCAGCGAAGACATCTCGGTTGGTGGCTTGCTCGTGCTGGCTCCGCAAGCGTTTGGCCACGAGGAAAGCGTGACCGTGCGCTTTGCCTTACCCATCACCGGAAAATTGCTGCAGGTTCCAGCGATCGCGCGTTGGCTGAAAAAGGCTCGCGGCATCGGCGCCATCGGTCTCGAATTTCGGGCTTTGGAGCCTGACCAGCTGGCGGTGATCGAGAACTACGTCGCCGCCATGGGCGGCGAATAGCGGCTAGTTACGCTGCGCTTTGTACAGATCGAAGTTGCCCGTGCCGTTGTCCGAAGCAAAATAGAGAAAGCACGAGTCTGGCGAGAGGCTGGGATCGGTTTCGGTCGACACGCCGCCCGTGTTGTTGAGCGAGGCGAGGGGTATCGCGGGAACTACCGGTAAACCCTGCTGGTCCAACGGAGCCGCGAAGAGATCGGTGGCGCCTGCGTCGTTTGGCTCGCAGCCGTCGTTGAGCGACGGGTTGCGGAACAACAATAGCGTTCCTGACACGTTGACCCAGGGTGTTGCGTCTTCACCCCCGCGCGCGCATTCGTGCGAACCCACTTTCAGCTTCAGGTCGAGCACCGCGGGTGCAGGTGGGGAGCTCATGCTGGTTGGTTGCCACAAGAGCTCGGCCGCGCCATTGCGCGTGCTCATCCAATACACGTGTCCCGTGTCGCGGGAGATGGCGATGCTGTAGTCGTCGGCTCCTGCCACGTTGAGCATCCCTGGAACGGGCAGCTCGTTCGTGAGCAGTGCAGGTGCGGTCCAGAACGCCATCATCAGCTTGCGCTCTCCTGCTTGCCGGCGATCGAAGAACAAGTTGTGTTCTGCAGCGCCACTCAGATAGAGCGGGCCGCTTTCGACACGGAGTGGCGTCGTCACTGGGACGCCCGCACCGCTAGCAGGCGCGGCCGCATACCAGATCTTCGCGCTATCGGCGGCTCCCGAGACGTAGAACAGCGCCGCGCCTCCGGCAGCAGGGCGCGCAAAGCGCTCGTTGCTTTGCGTGCTTTGCGCAAGCGTCGTCAGCTTCTGTGCGGGCCCGAATTGGAAGCGCCCGAATTCTGCACACTCCTTGCACGCGCCGGTGCCGTCTTGGCAATACTGGCCCGCGTGGCAGTCGCAAACTACGGGCGCTTTTCCCCCGCTGCCCGAGTTGCTGTCGTCGCCGCTGCTGCCACCATTCGCAGAGCCGCTGCTACCTGCCTCCACGCTGCCGCTCTCGCCGGCTTCACTGCTGGCAACGCCGCCGCCAGCCCCCACTCCACCGCTACCGCCACCGCCCTCGCTCGGCGTGCCGTTGGCAGTGAACTCCTGGCCACCGCAGGAAGCGGCCAGCGTGAGCGAACCGAGCGCTCCGAGACTCAATGCCGAAAGCCGGGCTCGCCGACCCAGCTTCAATAAGCGAACACGCATGGCTCGAAATCATGCGCTAGCCGGCGAGCGCTGGCAAACTTCACTTCTTCTCGGGCGCGGCTCCTGCCTTGTCGCGTTTCATCTCGGCGAGTTCTGCCAGGTTTGCCTTGGCGCGCGGATCGCTCGGGTCGAGCGCCAGCGCCCGCTGGTAGGCGCGTTCTGCGGCGGCTAGATCGCCCTTCTTCGCCAAGGCCGTGCCCAGGTTGATCCAGGCCGAGCCGAGCTTCGGATCGAGCACGCTGGCTTTGGTTGCCGTGCTGATCGCGAGCTCCAGTTGTCCTGCCAAAAAGTAGGCGTACGATAAATTCGAGACGTAGGTCGCCCGACCCGGCGCGAGCGCCACCGCGCGGTCGAGCTCCGGCAGTGCCTTGGCCGGTTGGTTCAGTGCCAGATAGGCCGTGCCCAAGTCACCGTGCACTTTGGCGTCGTTCGGCGCGAGCGTCGCCGCGCGAGAGAAGGCTCGGATTGCTTCGGCGACTTCACCCTGAATCAAATGGGCGGTGCCCAGGTTGGTCAGGCGCTCTGGGTTGTCTGGATCGAGCTCGGCTGCGCGGCGAAGGCGGGTCAATGCTTCAGCCGGCTTGCCCGTGGCGAGCAAGGCGACGCCCAAGGCAGATTGGGTCTCGGCGTCCTCGGGTGCCAAACGTTGGGCGCGATCCAGCGCGCTCAACGCCTCTGGCGCGTTGCCTAGGATCAAGAGCAGGCGACCGCGCTCGACGAAGGCCGGCGCGTAGGCCTCGTCCAGCTTGAGCGCGGCGTCGACCTTGCGCAGCAGGGCGAGCATGGCAGGATTTTTCGGAGCCGCGGCGAAGTCAGTGGCGACGTCGCTGTCGGCCAGGGCGACGCGCACCAAGCCGATCTGCGGCGCCGGGTCCTTCGGCGCAAGCTTGCGGGCCTTCTCGTAGTGGGCTTTGGCGGCGGCCAAATCGTCGTTTTGATAGGCTTGGTCGCCAGCGGCCAGCGCCACGTCGACCGGCTCGCTTGCGCCGCGCGCCAGGCCCGCCTGGACCGGCTTGGCTGGAGGCAGCGGGGGAGCCGCGACGGGTTCGGTGTGAGGAACCGCGTTGGCCTTTGCAACGCTGCCGGCCGGTTTGGCGTCGCGGCAGGCCGTAGCGGAACTCGCCGTCGCGCAGGCGGGCGCGATTGCCAACTGCCTCGGCGCTGGGCCGTTGCCGTTGGAAGCTGGGGCCAGCGAGGTCGGCGTAGCTGCTGCGGCCGGGCTGGGCGCGATGGGTGGCGTCTCGCTGGCGCCCGCGCAGGCGGCGAGTCCGATTGCCCCGCCCAGGGCGAGCCAATGCAAAAGTCTGCGCCTTGCCCAGGTACGCATGGCGGAGTCCGAGGGCGTCACGGCGCGTCGTGGCGCACGCCGTGCTCTTTGCCGTCGTAGCGCAGCACCGCGCGCTTGCCGTCGACCAACGTCGCGAGGGATACCGGGCGCTTCCAAATCCGGACCAGGCTGGCCATCGTTTCGCGCGCGTAGTCGTTGCGCAAATCGACACCGCGGTGTTCGTGCATCAGCAGCAGTTCGCCGCGATTTTCGTAGTTCGCATCCTCGACGAAGATGGAGGGATTGCCGAAGTTGGTCAGCTGCGCGAGCAGCTTCTCTTTGACGGCTTGGAATTCGCGCGTGTCGATCTCGTAGCGCTCGTTCCTGTTCGACCAGTTGAAGGTGAACATCTTGTTTTCCATCGCAAATTCCGGGGTCAAGAACTCGTCGATGAAGGTCACGTCGTTGTACAGCGCGCGTACCTCGAACACCTTTTGCTTGCCCAGGCCGAGCCGCAGATCCCAGTTCTTTTTCACGTCCAGGTCGTCGCAGTCTTCCCACTCTTGGCCGAACTGGCCCTTGTTCCAACGCTCTTCGATGTTGCGGTACAGCTCGACGCCGAGCTTGTACGGGTTCAAACGCCCGCCGCTGGTCGCCATCACGCCCGCATTGTTCTCGGCGTAGTCCACGATCTCGCTCCAATCGCAGACGTCGCCGGTCATCATCTTGGAGTGCCAGTAAGAGGCCCAACCTTCATTCATGATCTTGGTCTGCATCTGCGGCACGAAGTAGTACCCTTCGTCGCGGATGATGCTCAGGATCGCGCGTTCCCAGCGCTCGAGGGGGGCGTTTTCGAGCAAGAACAAGAGCACGTCTTGTTCACGCTGGGCGGGGAACTTCCCCTTCTCGAGCTCGCGCTCGGCCTCCATCTTCTTCTTCCGCTCCTCGATGTACTCGCTCGGATTGATGAACTCCTCCATGTAGTCCTTGGAGCGAAGGCGCGGCACTTCCACCTGCGCGGGCTCTTCGTCGGGCCGGGATTCACGGCGGCGGACGACGAAGCGAGACCAAGGATCGATCAAGTTCTCGAGCGACAGACAAACGTCGACGAACTCTTCCACCTTGTGGATGCCGTAGCGATCGACGATACGGCGCACGGCCGAGCCGTGGTTGGCCATCTTGTCGACCCAGCGCCGATTCGGGTCGTAGCCGTCCTTTTTGCGCCCGATTGGGTCGGCAATGTGCTCGCCGGCGTCCAGATCAGTGGCTCGAAAAGTGAAGTTGTTCTTGAAGAAATCGACGTGCCCGAACACGTGGCACATGACGAGCTTCTGGTCGGTGAGGCTGTTGCCTTCGAGCAGGTAGGCATACGAGGGGTTGTTGTTGATCACCATCTCGTAGATTTTCGATAAGCCGTACTCGTAGCTCTTGCTGAGCCGCTCGTACTCCATGCCGAAGCGCCAGTGCGGGTAGCGATTGGGAAAGCCGCCGTAGGCGGCGATCTCGTTCATGTGGTCGTAGCTGAGCATCTCGAACACGACCGGAAAGAAGTCGAGACCATGCGCACGCGCGATCTTCTCGATCTTGTCTTGCTCGTCCCTCAGGTAGCGCGGCAGCGTGGTGTTGGTGGCAAACTGCGACATGCCTATTTCCCTTTGCCCAAGAACTCTTTGATGCTGCCCACTACTGCGTCTCGATCGCGGATCTCGCTGGTGATCACGCGCTCATCGCTGGAAAAGTGCTCGCGTAAATCCTTCACGAACTGACCGGAACCGTAAGGGCTCTCGACCTGGCCGTAAGCGAACATGTTCACCTTGGGTAGGATTTCCTTTTTCATCAGCTCGATACAGGTGAGCGTGTCATCCATCGACCAGTTGTCACCGTCGGAAAAGTGGAAGGGATAGATGTTCCACTCTGCCGAGGGATAGTGCTCGTCGATGATTTGAGCGCACAATCGGTACGCGCTCGAGATCATCGTGCCGCCGGACTCACGAGTCCGGAAGAACGTTTCCCGATCCACCTCACGGGCTACCGCGTCGTGGATGATGTAGCGCGATTCGAGGCCCTGATATTGGCGGCGCAGCCAGGTATCGATCCAAAAGCTCTCGATGCGGACGATCTCCTTTTGCTCGTCACCCATCGAGCCGGAGACGTCCATCATGTACAGGATGACGGCGTTGGCGACAGGCTCGTTGTCCTCTTTCCAGGAGCGGAAGCGCTTGTCTTCCTTCTGCGGGACGATCACGGGGTTGTTCGGATCGTATGAGCCGCTGGCGATCGAGCGGCGCAGCGCCTCTTTGTACGTGCGCTTGAAGTGGCGCAA
>DATEPG010000547.1:0-6062 GCA_035273265.1 Polyangiaceae bacterium | reverse complement strand
GAGCGCTGCAGGGGCACGTGAGGCAGGTGGAGCTGGGCGAAGACGCGCTGCATTTCAGTATCAGCGAAAGAAGCACACAAAACTTCTGCCGCGTTGGCGCATGATTCTTCGAACGAGCGTTCGAGCACTCGCTGCTTTTGGGTCGCCACGGGCTGCTGAGGCTCGCTGCGGTACGCGCGCACGACGCTACGGGCGAGACAGCGCACGGCGTCATGAAACGGAGCACTGGTCTCGAGTCCGCGATCAGCGATCTCGAAAAAGCTCAGTGCGCCGGGCGCGCGCTCTTCCACGGAACGCAGCGCCGGCACGTTGGGCAGCACTGGGATCAGGCGCTGCTCCCAGATTGTTTCCGGGCACGGGAGCGGCCGCTGTGCGTGCGGAGGGGGCGCTGAATCGCTGAATCGAAAGCCGCTTGCCAGCGCCAGATCGCGGACGTTTCTGAACAAGAAGTTCTGTCGATACAAGTAGCCGTCACCGAGCACGGAGTCGAGCGCGCGAGGATGCGCAAACGCATCGTGATCGGCGAGCACCTGCTTCAATGATAGGGAGCATTTCCGCTCCCCCGAATCGCAATGACTATCAACCATCCCCTGGGTCCTCCTCCTGACCCGAGCTCGGACTTTACCACCAAAGCCGCGACGCTCTGAATGAAATGGGATCAGCCGCCTTTAGGCGCGCAAAATCGCGCTGATTAACGCGGCTCGCAGCGAGGGCTCATCGCGAGCAGTCGCGATCTGCTCTAGGTGAACGCGCGTATCCACATCACGCAGCTTGCCGACCAGCTGCACGAGCGGCGAAAGCGTGGTGACGCCGCGCGCTTCCGCCAAGCGATTGAGCAGAAGACGCTTGGCGCGCGGCGAGTGCACACCCCTGACCCCCGCGACGAAGACGCGCCCGGCCACCCGCTCGCAGGCTTTGATGAGTGTCGACACCCCTGGCTGCCAAGGCTCGAGCAGCGGCGCGGAAGACAGCGCGAAGTCCGCGTCTGGTTCGATCTTGCCTGCCGGAAAGTGCAGCAACGCGCCGCCACGACGCAACCAAAGCAACGAACGTTTCAAGGCGCGCGCTCGCTGGGACGGCGCCTCTCCCACGAACACCAGGTGCGCCGACAAACCGGGGAGCGCGCGCAAAAACTCGCGATCGGCCGCCAAGATCAGCAGGTCCCGGCGACCAATCGCGCGCATCAACGAAAGCGCATCGTAGGCGCCAGGATGGTTCGCCAGCACCAGGCATGGACCGGCGGCTCTGGCCTCCACGCCGCTCACCCGCAGCGTGACACCGCAACGCTCCAGGGCGCCAGCGGCCGCCTCGGGCAGTCCGAGCGAAGCGACTTCGCCCTCGAAGGTTGCCAGCGTTTGGCCCAGGCCGCGGGAGGCAACGTAGAAAGGGAGCGCCAGCCCTCGGCGCAGCAGCTGCGGCCCGCTACGCAGGCCCAGCGCCAGAACCATCTCGCGCGCAGAGATGCGGGCCAACTGGCGCGCGAGTGGCGTCATTCTGGCAGCCTACGCCGCTTCCCACTGGAACGGACCGGTGAATTTCTGGACCTCGAGCGAGTGAGGGTCCAGAAATTCGGTCCTTTGCCTAGAGCTCGGCGATCGGCTTGCCCGCGGGCGAGCCGTAGGTCGCGGCTTCCAGACCGAAACGTTGGATGATCGAAGCATGCAACGAACCGGTCACTTGATTGGTGGCCGCAACGCTGCGCCCCGTCTTGAAGCCTCCCGCGTGACCGGCAAGCAAGATCGGCATGTTCTTGCGGGCGTGGCTATCGCCGTCCCCGTTTTCGGAGATGTACATGGCAAGTGATTCGTCCAGCAGTGTGCCGGTCGGAGTCTTCACGTTCTTGAGCGCGTTGACCAAGTAGGCAAAGCGGCGAACCTTGAAGCGCGAAGTGGCGACCACGCGCGCATCGGCGATGCGTTGTGCCTCGGCGCGATCGAGGTTATCGAGATCGGTCGCGCGATCGGTGTCATCGAGCTTATGAGAAATGAAGTGGTCACTCCAGGTGCCGAGCGCCTCTTTACCGCTGCCGATGGTGTATCCGGAGTAATTGACGCCCCAGCTGTCACTGTATTGAAGGGTGACCACGCGCGTGAGATCACACGCCATCGCCAGCACCAGCAAATCCATGAATTGCTTGCTCTTGCTGTGCCAGTCGCTAGCGCTCGCGGGTGCCGCGGGCGCGCTGCAGCTGCTGGCCATGCCGGGGGTAGCGACCTGCTTTTCGAGCTCCGCGACCGACTGTAGGTACTGCGCAATACGCATCTGGTCAGCCCGACCGAGGCGTGCATTCAGCCGAGCGTGATCTTCCTTCACCGCGTCGAGCACGCTCGTGTTGCGCTTGCGGCGCTTCTCGGCGTTCGGATCCACGGTCGTCGCGGTCATGCCCTTGAACAGAGTGTCGAACAGCTGCTTGGGATTGCGCGTGACGGTCTCGACCTGTCCGGAAGCGCGGAAGGAGATGTTGCCCTGGCCGATGTCCGTACTGCCGGTCGCTGCGAGAGCGAGGTTCCGGTAGGGCGTGGTGGCCTGCAGCCGCTCGGCCAAATACTGATCGAGCGTCGGTTGTGGCGGAGTGTAGTTGTTGGCGACCCCTTTGTGCGCCGACAGCGACATGGAAGGCATGTGGATGTCCACGCACACGCCAGAATGATCGATCCCCGTGACCGCAGTGACGTCTTGAAAAGTGGCATCGCCCGCGGGCCAGATCCCCTCGGCCGCGAAGCCGCCCAGATCTTTCAGGCACTCCGGCAAGTTCGCGGCCGTGAGCGCGCCAGCGGCAGGATTCCATTTTCTTGGATCGGTGCCATTCGGATAGAAGAAGCCGATGAAACGCTGAACCGGCGCGCTCTGGGCCAGCGCGCGCTCGGTGTGCATGATCTCGAGCAGAGGCAGCGCCAGACAGGCACCGACGCCACGCAGTAAGGTTCGTCGAGGAATAGAGATCGCCATGGGTTTGCTCGGGGTCCGGGGTTCGATCACTCGCTCTTGCGCAGGCGAAAGGAGGGCGCGGTGACCAGGCCCCGCAAGAGACTTGGGAAGCTGCTGGATTGGGCGGCGAAGTTCTGTTCTGCCGCCTGCGTGGTGCAGCGATCGGAGGCTGCGGGTTCGCGGCCGTTGACGTACAGGAAGGCGCGGCTGGTGAGGCAGGCCGATACCTCCGGCATGGCGCGCAATTTTGCGGCCAGCTCCGCGACGGAGGCGAACGCCGGGTTGGGCGCGTCAGGCAAGGCTGGCGCGATACCGAATCCGCTGATGTCGAGGCTCTCGTCGTAGCGCCCGGCGCGGTCGAACTTGGCCAACCCGACGCCGATCGGATCGATGACCGAATGACAGCCCTTGCACTCCCCGCGGCTGTTGCGCTCCTTCACGATCTGCACGCGCGTGAGCCCCACGAGCAGCTCACCCAACTGCTCCGCCACGGACGCGGGCACCTGCATGTGGCGGCACAAGAAGGTTTCGCGTAGCCAGTCACCGCGCAGAGCGATCAGATCACCGTCGGACTTGGCGCCCAGCAGGCTGGCATGGGTGAGCAGGCCGGTGTTTGCCCGCACATGTGAGCTCGGAATCGTCAGCAAGCCGTCGGCAGCCGGCGCCGGCAAGCCGTAGAAGGTGGCAAGCTCGGGTTTTAGCACGGTGCGATTGGCCGTCAGCACGTCCAAGAAGTTGAGCCCGCCCCAAGCAAAGTCTTTCACGACCGCGTCGGTTTCGGCTTGCATCGCCAGCAAGAGCGCATCACTCCAACCGCTGACGGGAGTGGTGGGGGCACGCACGGCGTCATAGCCGAGCCACTGGCGGAAGAAGCCAGAGTAAAAGCCCTGAACTCGGTCATCGGCGAGCAGGCGGTCGGCAGTCGCTGAAATGCCCTCGGCAGTTGCCAACGCGCCCTGCTCCGCTTGATCCAAGAGCGCCGCGCTGGGCGCCCGGCCCCACACGGCGAATGAAAGCTTGGCCGCCAGCTCGGCCGGGCCGAGCGTCGACAAACCCTCCGGCGTCGCGCCGAGCTCGGCGCGATACAAGAAATCCGGCGCCGTCAGCAGCACCTCAATCGCGAACTGAAAGCGATCGTTGACGTCGAGCGCGTCACGTTCGGCGCGCGTGACCAGCGCGGCGACCTCCTCGGCGCTGAGCGCGCGCCGGTACGCGAGGCGACCAAAGCGCGTGATGAAGTCTTCGAGGCAATCGCTAGCGCTGGGCTCGCAGCCGAGCACGGCAGGACGCCGCTTGCTGTCGGCCATCAACGCCGCGCCGAGCTCCTGAGCCTTGGCCAAGTAGCTACGGAGATGCTGAGCGGAGACCGTCTGCACCTCGGCAAAAACCTTGAAGCCGTCCTTTTCGGTGTCGGCGGGTAGCCCTTCGAGACTCGGGGGGGCGGCGAGTTGAAAGAGATCTTGGAGCGTTAGCTGATACTCGAGCCCCGACAGACGCCGCAAAATGTTTACGCCGACATCCGCCGTCTCGCAATTCGGCTCGGCCACTGGGCTGCCGCCGGATGCGCCGCCGCTGCCCGAAGGGGCGCCTGCGCCTGCGCCGTTGCCACCAGCGCTAGGCAGGTTAGGCTGATTGGGTTGGGCGTTTTTGTCCTGAACCTCGGCGGTGCAGCCAGCCAAGAGTGCGATCAGTAGCGTTCCAAAGGAACGCCCGAGTGAAAGTGAGCGGCGACTCAGCATGAGCTCTTCCCGAGTTAGCGAGGTTCTTCCAGAGTATCGAAGTTTTGAGCTTCGTACGAAGTCAAAGCCTGCATCGAAAGCGAATTGTGCGCCGGAAATTCCGAGAGGCGTGGACTGTTCGGCTCAGGCCGGATTCTGCGGGGCAGCACGGCTCGAGCGCGCCCGACCGAAGGTAGGATAAGCCGTGTCCGCGCTGCGAGTTGCTTGGGTGATCTACGGTTCTCTCGACCAGGTGAGCGGTGGCTACATCTACGACCGCTTGGTGGTCGAGCGGCTGCGCGCGCTCGGTGACAGCGTGACCATCCTTTCGCTCGATCCGAACGGCGCCCAGCTGCCATCGCTCGCCGGCAACCGCTACGACGTCGTGCTGGGTGACGAGCTGTGCTTCCGCAAGCTGGGCCCGCTGTTCAGGAGCGCGCCTGCAGAGTTGAGGCGCGTGCTCTTGATCCACCACTTGACCGCTTGGGAGCACGCACCGGGGGTCAAGCGCGACCAGCTACTCGCACTCGAAAAGGCCGCCATCGACGCGGCCGATGCGTGCATCGCGACCAGTCAGGTCACTGCCGAACGCTTGCAACACGAGCGCCTCACGCGCGGGGCGCTCGTGGCCGAGCCCGGCGCCGACCGCTTCGAACGTCCGGCGACCGCTGACCGAGAGTCGAGCGGTTCGCCGCTACGAATTCTGTTCATGGGCAACATCGCGCCCCGCAAGCGCGTGCTCGAACTCGCGAAGGCCTTCGCCGGACTGTCGACTGAGCACGCCGAGCTCGTACTGGCAGGCGCTGAAATTTCGCCGGCCTATGCCCTAGAGGTGCGGGCCGTCGTCGCGCAAGCCGAGCTCACGAATCGCGTGCATTGGTTGGGATCGCTAGCTGACGCTGGCGTAGCCGAGCAGCTATCGATGGCCGATGTCCTCGTGCTGCCGTCCACGCTCGAAGGCTATGGCATGGTACTGAGCGAAGCGCTTTGGTCGGCGGTGCCAATCATTGCCGCTCGCGTGGGCGCCGCCGAGCAGCTCGTGAGCCGAACCTCGGCAGGCTTGCTGTACGAGCCAGACGATGCAAACGGTCTGGGCGCAGCTCTCGCGAGCTTCGTCGCCGATCGAGACCTGCGCGGCCGGCTGCGGCGCGCCGCGTGGCTCGCGGTCGAGCATTTACCGCGTTGGCAGGACACCGCGTTGGCCGTACGCGCGACGCTTTCGAAACCGAGCTGACTCGGGCGTGCCCGTTCCGTCGGCCATCACGGGCGGAGCGTCTTGGCCGCCGCATCATTCACGTACGGGATTGGCACCCAGCGATAGGCCTCGCCGACTAGTCCGATGTGACCCACCCCGGGAAAGGCGACGTGATTTTGCGCAACTAGGTAACCGTCGGCGGCGGCACGGGTGAGCGCGCT
>DATEPG010000546.1:0-19005 GCA_035273265.1 Polyangiaceae bacterium | reverse complement strand
GCACGCCAGCATTCGCGGGCGCCGTGGCGCTCGCTGGATTCGTCCGTGATCTGGCAATGGCGCCCGACGGTGCCTTCTATGTCGTCGGGCTGTTCGAGAAGACGATCGACTTCGATCCGGGCGCCGGTGTCGACTTACAGACGGCCGCGGGTGGAGTCGACTCGTTCGTGACCCGTTTCGCCGCTGATGGTTCCTACCTGTGGACACGCACGATCGGCGGCGCATTGGGCTTCGTTGGTCTGACCGTCGCAGCCGTGGCCCCGGACGGAATGCTATTCCTGGCGGGAGACTACGCAGGTCCGGTAGATCTGGATCCAGGTGCCGGCACCGACATCGCGCCCAACGCCATGCCCGGCTTCGGGGGTGGCTTCGTCGCGAAGTGGGATCCAGCGGGCACGCTGGTCGCGGTCGTGCGCTTCCCCGGCGGTCCGGACGCAGGCTCGATGCAGTTCAATGACATGGCATTGGGCGAGAACGGTGAGATCCTCAGCGCGGGCGCGATCCAGGGAAAGGTCGATCTGCACCTGCCGCTGGGCGACGGCACAGTGACCATTCCCTCGGGCCAAATCGACGGTTTCGCTTTGTCCTTGGGGCCAGATCTTCGAACGCTTTGGGGGTTCGAGTTCCCTCACGTCAACTTCCTGGACGTGAGCGCAGGAGCGGCCGGCAGCGTCTGGATCGCGGGCCAGTTCGATGGTGTCGTCGACTTCGATCCGAGCACGGGCACGAACATCCAAACGTCGGCGGGAGAAAAGGACGCGATCTTGCTGCACGTTGGCGCCTCCGGTGAAGTGCTGGCTGCCACGCCGGCGGGCGGCACTGGCCACGACACGCTCAGCAGCGTCTCGTACGCCCCCGATGGATCGGTCTACCTGCTCGGCTCGCTCAGCCCTGGTGGCTTCCAGATCGCTGGCCTAGCGCCGTCGGGGACTGCCAACGGTTCCGATCTTTTCTTTGCGCGGCTCGGTGCGGATGGGCGGCCCATCTGGGTGGATTTACTCGGTGGTCCGAGCTCGGAGTTTCCCGGGCACGTGCTGGCCACGGAGGACGGCGTGCTCGCGCTGGGCAGCGCCGAGTCTCCCAACGTCGCGTTCGACCGTGCAGGCGGGCTGACTTGGGCTGGCACGACCAACGCCGGGTTCATCACCCGGCGAAGAGCCGACGGAAGCCACGTGTTCACGATGGGTCTCGGTGGAGCGGCATACTTGGTTCCGCTGCACGTAGCGATGTCCGCAAGCTCGATGGTCGTCGCGGGGATCTACAACGGCACACCGGACCTCGATCCCGGGCCGGGCACCGCGAGCCTACCCACGGCAGAAAGCGCCCATTGGCTGGCTCGTTTCCAGCTTTGATCGGCGCGCGGCTGCGTGGTTGACGGCATCGCTGGGGGTGGCAGGAGACTTGCTTTCAGGCGGCTATGCGCCCCAAATCATTTGCTCACGCGCTGGTCGCGTTCAGCGTTTTTGCCTCGGGCTGCCGTCGCACCCCGATCGCGCGGGAGAAGTCCGAGCCGCACCCGATCCCGGCGCCCAGCGCGCAAATCGCGCCTGTGACTTCCGCCGAGCGAGCCGCGGGCCCGGCGCTGGATCCGGAGCTGACGAACTACTCCTACCCGTTTCCCGTGCGCCGCTTCGAGTTTCGCTCGCAGAACCAGCAGCTGCAAATGACGTACATGGACGTGAACGCAGCGCGACCGAATGGTCGCACTGTGCTGCTATTGCACGGCAAGAACTTCGCGGCGGCCTACTGGGAGCGGACGATCCAGGCGCTCAACGAGCGTGGCTTCCGCGCAATTGCGCCGGATCAGATCGGCTTCGGCAAGTCGAGTAAGCCTGAGCACTATCAGTTTTCGTTTCACGCGCTGGCCAGCGCGACAGGCGCACTGCTGCAGTCGGCAGGGCTGCAAAAGATCTCACTGGTGGGCCACTCGATGGGCGGAATGCTCGCGGTGCGCTTCGCCTTGATGTATCCGGAGTCGATCGAGTCGCTGATCCTGGTGAACCCAATAGGCCTCGAAGACGTGAAGACGGTCACCGCGTACCGCAACCTGGACGAGCTCTACACCGACGAGCTAGCGGCAACGCCCGAGAGCTTGCGCGAGTATCAGCGCATCAACTACTTCGGCGGAAACTGGAAGCCGGAGTACGAACGCGGGCTCACCGTGCCGCTCGGCTGGCTCCGGCACACTGAATATCGGCGTGTGGCGTGGTGCGCAGCGCTCACCACGGACATGATCTTCACCCAACCGGTAGTTTACGAATTTCCGAATCTGCGCGCGCGCACCCTGCTCGTGATTGGCCAGCGCGACCGAACGGCGGTGGGCAAGCGATGGGCACCCGCCGCCGTGCGCGAACTGCTGGGCAACTATCCGCTGCTGGGCGAGCGCGCCCGGCAACAGATCCCGGGCGCCGAGCTGGTGAAACTCGCCAATGCCGGCCATTTGCCACAGGTCGAAGCCTTCGACGCCTACCGGGACGCGCTGATTGGCTTCCTGGTGCGGTAGCCCCATGCTGCGCGCAAGTCGGTCGTGCGCGGATCAGGTGGGCTCACGCTTGCCACTCGTCACAGTGCGATTCCCTGCCCTTGCTCCAGTGCGATTGGGTCTGTATCCACGACGGCCAATGCGCGCAACGCCGCACGGCCCGAGACTCTCAACTTCTGATAGATCGACGCAAACTGATTCGCGATCGTCCGTGGGCAGGCGTGCCGCCGCTCGACAATCCCTTGCGTCGTGACGCCCTCGATCGCGAGACGCGCGACTTCCCATTCGCTCACCGTTAGTCGCGCGCGAAAGAGTTCCCCTGGAGTTCGTGCACCGAGCGTCAGCCTCGCCTGGTCGTCGCAGCCTCTCAGCGAGAGGCGTGGCTGCAGGTAGCCAGCGCTGGCGTGGGCAGCCATCACCAACAAGATGGAGCATTGGGAGGGCGAACGACCGCCACCCACGGCAGCGAGCGCATTGCTCAGGTGTACGCTAATCGACGACATCGATCGACCAAGAGCGTCGGCCACTCCCTTGAGCTGTTGGCCCAATAGTACTTTTTGCAAAGCACTCACGCCACAAGGCGGCACCGGGCGTGCGTCGTGCGGTTGGCTCAGGAGGAGGAGGTCTTCTTTACCTTGGGAGTGCCGTGCCTCGACCCGCCATCGCCCGGCCATCAACTGCTCCCAGAGAGTTGCAAAATCAATCTGCGACGCATGGCCCGCGTGGGACCATGTGCGTGTTTCCAACACAGGTAGAGAGGCGTGGCACCGGTCGACCCTTGCACCATCCATGGAATCACCGCTATCCCGACTCCGGGCGGTAAGTCCATTTCACGAGATATCATCTCGGCCTAGTCGAAGGAAATCGTCCGATCGTCAACTCGAAATAGTGACCTGGCGTGGCGGACGAAATATGGGCAGTCACTCGCCTGTCATGCATTGAAATGGAATGGGAAGTCAGAGCTGACTAGCTTCTCGTCGTGGCCGACGATGCGCACCTGATTCTCTTGGAGGCCGATTCGGAGCAAACCCCGAGTTCGCTCGATTACGCGCGATGCATCGTGAAAGTGCAGCGACTCGAAGTCCTTCCGACAACGATAGACGAGTACCGCGAGGCCTTCGGGATCGGCTTGCAAATCCCGACACGCACGCTCCACGGGAACCCAGCCGTGATCGGCCGTGGTGGGAGTCACCTTGCGCATCCGGGCGAGATAAGCGAGCAGGTAGAGGTGGCTGCGTGCAGCCACGGGCAGCTCCTCTCCCCCGATATCCACGCGCAACGCCGCCGTTTCCTCGTCTGGCGCGACCCGAACGTGCACGAAAGCAAGAACCAATTCTCGTCGTGCAATCGGCGCGGCGGCCGCGGGAGTTTCCGGCACCGGGCCGGGCGAATGAAACATGAACGACTGGTCGCCGAGCAAAGCGGTCTCGCCATCCTTCAACCTCTGAACGGAGCCCTCGGCATCTTCCACGTGCCACGCCTCGTGCTGGAAAAACACGAGCGCGACCGCATGGTTCTCGTCCGGCCAAGCGATGGACTGCCCTCGAACGAGCGTGATCGTAGCCAGCCCGTCGTCGACTGGGACGAGCAGGCAATTGGGCGCCGCGTCATCGCTCAACGTCCACACCTCTTCGCGCTCGGCGAACGCGATCTCGTCACCTCGCGAAAGGGGGTGAAGCTTCGCGCTGCGCGGAGCGAGGCGATGTCCGTTCACGTACGTACCGTTGCGACTTCCCAGATCGGCGAGTACCCAGCGAGCTCCATTCCAACGGATGACGGCATGATGCGACGAAACACTCGAGACATCGAGTATGAGATCGCACGAATCGGCCCGCCCGATCACCAATTGGTGGGGTATGTGGATCTTTCTTCCATCGGAATTGCGCTGAATGACTGCCATCTTCGAACACTCGGCTATCCGTCACACGGGGAGGACGCGCTCGTCGCGCTGCCTACATCGACGGCAGTGGAATACGGGATATCTAAGATATTGCCGGAAAACCCCCGCGCGCGAAAGATGGAACGCGGCAGAATCGAGAAATCGCAGCGGTTTTCAATTCATCGTTTGGGTGCCTTGCGTGTTTCGATCGTAGGCGATGTCGCGGGCGCGACCGGGACGGGCCGGGAGGGATTGAAAAAATCGCCGTTTCGGCTGGTGACAGCTGAGCTCGTGTCGTTGCACAGTACGACGCGCCGTGCGCTCTCAACTGGCCCGACCAGCGAGGACAGTCGCGCGCCGTATTGGGAAGAAGGCGACCAGATGACTTCAGGCGGTGAGCAGGCTCGATCACGGACGAACGCTCAACACGGCAGCGGCGTCAAACTGCGCTTTTCGATCGCAGGCTATTCGTTGCTCGCCCCCCTTGGCCAAGGCGGTTTTGCCCAAGTGTTTCGGGCGAAGCACGAGCAAACCGATCGCTTGGTCGCGCTCAAGGTGCTGCACTATCGGAGCGCTTTCGATGACGAAGCGCGCGAACGTCACCGGGCGCGCTTTTGGCGCGAGACCGCGCTCTGCGCCGACCTACATCACCCGAACATCGTCAGTCTGGTCGATCGCGGTCAAACCGCAGACGGCGAGCTATTCGCAGCCTATGATTTCATACCCGGCGAGACGCTGAGACAAGTGTTGGACAGGCGTGGTCCACTCCCACCAGCCGAAGCCGCAGAGCTCATGGGGCAAATCCTGGACGCAATCGCCTGCGCGCACGCCAGTGGAGTCGTGCATCGCGATTTGAAGCCAGAGAACATCATGGTCAGCCAGACGGGGGCAAAGCAGCATGCCGTGGTACTGGATTTCGGCATTGGTGCTTTCACGGAACCCGAATGCGAACAACGCGAGCAGCTGACCCTGAGTACGGAGTCTGTGGGCACTCCAGGTTACGCTTCTCCCGAACAGCTGCGTGGTGAGCGCCCAACCCCTCGCTCCGACATCTACGCGTGGGGGCTCGTGTTCTTGGAGTGCCTCACCGGGCAGCCCGCAATCCAAGGCCAAACAGCAGCCGAGATCGTTCAACGCCAGCTCGACACGACTGAAGTGCCGCTTCCGCCCACCTTGATCGGGCACGAGCTCGGCGCGCTATTGCGGAGGGCGGTGCGCAAGGCAGCCGCACAGCGAGCCGCCAGCGCCTCAGCCCTGTTGGGGGAACTTTCCGGCTTGAACCTGGCACGCCTGGTCGGCACGCTCGAATCCCTGCCTGCGCCGAACGCGGCTCAGACGCCGATCGCCCGCACCGAGGAAGCGCTCAGCCCTCACTGGGACGCCTTGATTCGCCACGAGCGTCGGCAGCTTACGGTCGTGATGCTCGATGTCGAGATTGCAGCAGTCGCTGACATGGACCAAGAGCAGGAGGAGCTTGAGCAACTCCAGCAGGACCTGCTCAACCGCGCCCACGATGTCATCGACCGTTGGGGCGGCTGGGTCGCCGGTTCTCTCACTGGCCGCATGCTCTCTTACTTCGGTTATCCATATGCCCTGCAAGACGACGTGCGCCGTGCAGCGCGTGCGGCGCTGGAGTTCCTCGAGGCGAGCAAGCAATCACAAATGGTCGATGGCCAGCCAAACGCTCGCTTGATCTTTCGCGCGGCCGTCGATACGGGGCGAGTGATTGTCACTAGCACAGGACCTCAGGATGGCATGACCCAAAGCGCGACTCGGCGCTTGCTGGATGCTGCCGAGGGTGGCCAGCTGCGCGTGGGCAAAGCCGCGGCTCGCTTGTTGACCCGCTGGTCCGAGCTGCAAATCCAACCCAGCAAACTCGACGAGGGAAGCCCGGTCTCGCTCGTCGTCCAACGAGGTTGCGCTGGTGCTTCCCACCTGTGGGGTCGGAAACGCGAGCTGGAATACCTCGGCGCGCGACTATCCAAAGCGATTTCGGGACAACGCTCCTGGATACTGCTTCAAGGCGACGCCGGTGTCGGGAAATCTGCCCTGTTGAGGGAGTTGCGCAGGCAACCGAGCGAGAATGGTCTCGTGCTCGAAGCGCGTTGTCTGCCGGAGCAACGCAACACCGCGCTTTTCCCGCTATTGGAGTCTTTGAGGACTGCCGCGCGAACCTCGCCCGCAGGTATGGAACGCCCGCTCGAAGTGGGTTTGCATGAAATAGTCGACGAAGCCGGCCACAACGCACGAACATTGGTCCCCATTCTTCTCAATTGGATGGGGTTGCCGCCGCCCCAGGACTACCCTCAGCCGCTCGAGTCGCCCGATCGACAGCGAGCCCTACTGCGCGAATTCCTGGTCGATCGCTTCGTCGGTCGTCCTTCGGACGGACCGCGCTTGCTGCTGCTTGAAGACATCCATTGGGCCGATGCCCTGACCGTCCAGTTGCTCGGCGAGGCCATCGAGTCAAACTCGAACTCGGGTAGCTTGGTGGTGATGACCTCGCGCATGGAGTTCGACCCGCAGTGGGCGGTCGGTCGCTATGAGCTGCTTCCGCTCGGCGGGCTCGATGCAGCTGGTGCAGCCGCGTTGGCTGCTGGGCTGCTTGGCGCGCCTCTTTCGGAGACTGCATTGGCGACGGTCATGGAGCGCACGGCGGGCGTGCCACTGTTCATCGAGGAGCTGCTCACGAGCCTGCGCGACCAGCAAATCCTACTAAATACTCTCGGTGTCTTCGAGCTCGACGCGCGCGCCGATGCAGCAGCCGTGCCCGCAACGCTGCGCGATCTGCTGACCGAGAAGCTGGATCACTTGGGTGCGGCGCGTGAGACGATCGCGCTGGCGGCCACGCTGGGTCCCGAGATCCCGGTCCTGATCTTGCAGGCTCTGTCGGATCGAAGCCCCGATCAGGTCGCGGCAGACATTTCCGCCGCGCGCGAAAAGAACTTGATCGTCGCGACACCAAGCGACGACGGTGAAGCTTTCAGTTTCCGCCA
Source organism: Polyangiaceae bacterium (assembly GCA_035273265.1). Lineage (GTDB taxonomy): Bacteria > Myxococcota_A > Polyangia > Polyangiales > Polyangiaceae > PMG-095. The sequence goes on along the minus strand of DATEPG010000546.1, from coordinate 11,648 downwards.
CGCGCTGATTCAGGAATGCGCATACGAACTCGTACTCCCTTCGTTGCGCGCCCGAGTGCATAGCCGCATTGCCGACTTGCTGAGCGAAGGATTTCCCAACAGCGGTCTATCGAAGCCGGCTTTGCTCGCCCGGCACTTCGCCCTCGGCAAGCGCATGCCCGAGGCTGTCGCCCAGGGCACCCGGGCCGCCCGCGCAGCCATTTCGCGCGCGGCGAATCAGGAAGCCTCGGCGCACGCGACCAGCGTTTTGGACTGGGCCGCTGAGCTCCCTGCAGCGGAAAGGGTCGACGCTCAGCTGGCGGCGAACGGCGTGCTGGTGCAAGCGCTGATGGCAATGCGCGGCTGGGCGGACAGCTTGGTCAAAGAGCGCGTAGACTTCTCGAGGCAACTCGTCGATCAATCCGCAAATCGAGACTTGCTGACCGAGTCGCGCGTTGCGTTGATGACCTATCACTACGTTGCGAGCAATCGCTCCGAGCTTGCACGCCTCTCCAGTGATTTTCACGTGGCAGCGCTCGCCCGTGCCGACGACGAGCTGCTCGCGCCCGCGAATACCTTCATGGGCTTGGTCGCACATGGCGCGGGCCAATACAACGACGCGGCCGCCAAGTTCGAGCAGGCTCGCGCGCTTTACCATCGCGAACGCGATCGCGTTCATGGCCTCCGTTTTGGCCTGGACACCTATGTCTGGTCAACGGCGACGCTCGCACTCGTGGAGTGGTTCCGAGGAAACGAAGCCGTCGCGAGAGCGCACGCCGTAGACGCCGTGAATTGGGCGCGGGACATCGAGCATTTGCCATCCCTGGGCATCGCCCTGCTCTATTCCGCGAACCTGCACCATTACGCCGGCGAACGCAGCGAGGTGGCAGCCCTTGCCGAAGAGCTGATCGCGCTCGACAAAAAGTATGGTTTTCCCGCTTATTCAGCGTACGGTGCGTTCTTCAAAGCCTGGGCAGAGGGCGATGTTCAGCTGCCTGAGGCCATCGTCCTACAGCTGAAGTTCATGGGCTGCACCGCAGCGCTCTCCTACTACGCTTCCCTCGCCGCAGAGACGGACGCCGAGCAAGGCCGAGTCGGGTCTGCCGTGAAGCGAATCGAGAATTGCATCGAGCTCTGCAGCAGCAACGAAGAGCGCTACTTCGAAGCCGAACTCCGAAGGTTGCTTGGCTGTTATTTGTCGCAGCTCGGTGCCAAAGCCGAGGCCGCCGCGGCGCTCGACGCGGCGTTTTCGCTCGCGCGTCAGCAAGGCGCACTTTGGGTAGAGCAACGTTTGTTGGCAGGGTGTTCATAGACTTTCCTGATTCGTGATCTCCTTCGATTCTAAATCTACGTTTTAGCAGAGGTGACCCATGGCTTTCGACAGCATGATGCAATTCCGTTTGTCTTATCTTCAGTTGGTTTCGTGGGCGTGGGAAGACGACGAACGGTATGCCGCCATCGTCGGTGAAGTGAACGGCTACAAATATTTCGACCAGTTGTCGCTCACGCTGCCGACTTGGAACATCAAGTTGAAAATTTCGGATCCAACTACCAAGCTCGCCGAGAGCGGCTATGCGCCGGCCGCGACGGGTGGTTGGATCGGACCGCGCGCAAGGCTAACGATTCAGTTTCCCGAACAGCCTGGCGATGCGGCTATTCCATCGGCGTCTGCGGCCTACTATGCCCTGCTGCCGAATCCGTTCGGTGAGGCACCCCCGCCTGACGCGGGTGGCGCTTCGAGCGGCGCGGGGGGACACGGGATGGGACACATGAGTGACGCTTTCGTTTTGGGCGGCGTCATCCTACGAGCGCTGACGATCAGCTGGAAGGATCCAATTTTTCGAGCGCAGTTGGTAAGCGGACAGCCCATCAACGGTTTATTGATGGACTATATCGGTTATAACCTGCCGTGGAACATGGACCTGTTCGGCGAGGTAGGTACGAGCGTATTCACGGCCGCGGGACAGGACGATGATCTCGGGAACTGGGGCCCAGTGCCGAGGAACACCCTCGAGATGTTCATGCCCAAGAAGCCGTTGGGCAATGGTGCCGACAGGGCGCTGGCTCTAGCAGCTTATAATCAGACAGGAGATCAATACCCCCTTACATGTCCTTGAGCCGAAGGCCTCTACGATGATCGCATTTCATGAGCCGCCGATCCTCGCTCCTTCGCTGCGAACGGAGTGGCTGGAGTTCGAGGGCTTGCTGTTCTTCGACGACCGCCAATTTTCTACGGATCCCGACCCGGCGGCGCGCTCTGTCGTCGCGCTGGTTGACGGTAAGCGGAGCAAGGCAGAGATCATCGAAGAGGCTGGCCGCGCAGTCGGAGACATGCAAGCGCTGCTAGCTTTCCAGCGACTCGAGGCCGGCGGCAAATTGTTGCGCGCCCCCGAAAGCGGCGAAGGTGAAGCGATCACCTTCTGGCACGCAATTGGGGGTGCAATCCCCGGCAGTCTAGAGCGATTGGCTACAGCGCACGTGACGGTCCATACACTGAGCAAGGCCTCGCAAGGCGTGCACGCGGCGCAGTTTGCCCAGGCCTTACGCGGTGCCGGGGTTGGTCGAGTCGAAGTGGTCGAGGCAGATCGCTCGATCGGCGCTGCTGCGGCGGCTCTCGAGGTGTGGATCGTCGACGACTACCTGCGTCCCGAACTCGAAGCGATCAACAAACAGCGCGTCTCGAGCAAAACGCGCTGGTGTTTGCTCAACGTGTGGGATGCCGCGCCGTCCTTCGGGCCCTGCTTCGAGCCCGACATCGGCCCGTGTTGGGCCTGCCTTGCGTATCGACTACGCATCAATCGGCCGATCGACGAGTATCTGCGCCGTGTCCGCCGTCGAAGCGCGCCGCTCGATCGACCGCATGCCGCGATTGGTGCGAGTGAGCAAATGATGATGCACAGCGCAGCGCTGACCGTCGCCATGAAGCTCGCCGGCAATCAAGCGGAGTCGGCACCGTCGCAGCATCTGCTCGCGCTCGACTGCTCGACGATGCGCCTCGAACATCATTACGTGCCCCGTCGTCCCCAATGCGCAGTATGCGGCGATCCCGACTTGCTGCGAAAAAGGTCGTCAGCTCCGCTCGAGCTGCACCCGCGCCCCAAAACGGCATTGCACGACGGGGGCTACCGGCAATTCTCAGCCCGCGAGACCGTGACTCGCCTGCTCAAGCAAGTCAGCCCGCGCGTCGGAGCCGTGACTCATTTGGAGCCGATACCAGGCCGACCAGCCTCACATGCCGTATTCGTCTCCGGGTACTTGGTGCCTCCACAGGAGGAAGGGGGTCTCTCGTCGTGTCTGCGAACCTGCGCCGGCAAGGGCCAATCCGTGGAGCAAGCCAAGGCTAGTGCTCTGTGCGAAGCGCTCGAAAGACATTCCGGAGAATGGCAGGGAGACGAAGCGCGCATTCGAGGGGCCTCGTCCGACTTTGGCGAGCAGTGCATCTCGCTCGACTCATTGCTCTGCTTTAGCGAGCGGCAGTATCGCGATCGAGAACGACTCAACGCCGAGTCACGCCACCGCTCGCAGTGGATTCCGACGCCGCTGCCCGCTTCTACTGCCATCGATTGGACTCCGGCGTGGTCATTGAGCGCCGGGTCGTACAAGCACGTTCCCTTTTGTTACTGCTACGCCGGTGCGCCCCCAGAGGCCGGCTCCTCGTACTGCCGTTCGAACGGCAACGGGGTTGCCGCCGGGAGCTGCCTCGAAGAAGCGATCTTGCAAGCCATTTTCGAGCTGGTGGAGCGTGATGCCGTGGCCATCTGGTGGTACAATCGCGTCCCTCGCCCGGCGTTCCAGCTCGCGCAGGGGCCGGACGGTTATTCCCGCGCCATTGTGCGTGAATACGAGGCGGAGGGGGCGCACGTTTCACTGCTCGACTTGACGCACGATTTCGGCATCCCCGTGTGCGCTGCGATCAGCGAACGCCAGATTGCGGGGAGACCGGTGCTGAGTGTTGGTTTCGGCTGTCACTTACAAGCAGAGATTGCGGTGCAACGTGCGTTGACGGAGCTCAATCAGCTGGGCAACGGGCTGAATCCCGGGACTGGCGAACCGCTCCTGCAACTGCCAGTCGGGCCGCGCCACTTTCTGCGCCCCAGTCAGACAGCAAGCAAAGTGCCGGTCGCCGCCTGGCATAGTCCCGACTTGAAAGCGGACATCGACGAATGTCTTCGCCGGCTGGCGCCGCTGGAGGTGCTCGTGGTGGACAAATCTCGTCCGGACTTCGACGTTCGCGTAGCGCAAGTAATCATCCCCACCTTGCGTCACTTCTGGCCGCGCTTCGGCGCAGGGCGGCTCTATCAGGTGCCCGCACAGCTCGGCTGGTTGAAGGCCGCATGCTCGGAAGCCGAGCTGAACACCGCATCGCTCACTTTGTGAGAGGACTTGGCCGATGCCCCGATATCTACTCGCACTCAAGCCCGGCGAACGCGCGGTCAGCGCCAGGAGCACACAGCTGACGGCCAAGGCTCGAATCTGCCAGATCGACGCGGTGCGCAGTGACTCAGCTTGCACCAATCGACGCAATGACCTTCGGGCCTGGTTGCAAAAGCAGAAGCTCGTCGGGGGGCTGGGGTCGCTCGATCGCTCGCGCCCGCCGGTGATTGGCATCGAGACGGTCACTCTTTTGGAAGACGTAGCCAAGGACCTGCAAGAATGCGGCCTGGGCTACAACGTATTCCCCGATCGAATCGTGCCCCTGGTCTCACCCAACAAGGTTGGCCCGATTACGGACGAGCCTATCCCGTGGCATGTGGGCTTTACAGGCATCGATATCGATAGACGCACGCTAACGGGCAAAGGTGCGCAAATCGCAGTGCTCGATACGGGGATCGACACAGCGCACCCTAGGCTCAACGGCCGCGTGCAAAAGACGGTGGATTTCGATACGCAGAGAGACGTCTTCGTCGAGGTCGAGCCACGCGACACCGACGGGCACGGCACACACGTGGCGGGGATCATCGCTGCTCGCGGGTTCGGCATCGCGCCGGACGCACGACTGCTGAGCTGCATCGCCTTTCCGCGCGGTAGAGGCTCATCGAAGCTCCTGGCTGATGCACTTGAATGGGCAGTGAAGAACCCCGACGTCCACATCGTGAATATCTCGGGCGGATACGCCGAGCAAGAGGACACATTCGCAGACGCGATCGACGCCGCGCGCCGCGCCGGGGTCATCGTCATTTGCGCGGTTGGGAACGAGGGAGTAAACACCTCGCGCAGCCCGGCCAATTTACCCGCTGCGCTCGCGGTCGGCGCGGTAGACGATCAGAAGAGGGTTGCGTCATTCAGCGGTGGGCAAGAGCTCCAAAGTGGCGCTACCGTTCCGGATCTCGTGGCCCCCGGGGTGATGATTTCGTCGACGATCAAAGGGCCCAACGAGGGTGATGTGAAATACCAGGCGTGGAACGGAACATCGATGGCAGCTCCCATCGTCGCGGGTTTGGCAGCGCTCTTGATCGAACAGAGGCACGACATCTCCGCAGATGAACTGATCGCCAAACTCTTGGATGACTGCGAAAGTATGGCCGTTCCAGCCAAGCGTGGCGGCGGCGGCCGAGTGCGATTCGTGCCACAGTGAGCAAATGCAGGAAGGCATTCGTAAGGCCGACGCGGCGCTGACAGCTGCCCTCGCTGCGAGCTCCGATGCCGCGCTCACCGTGCTTTTGCGGCTCCAGCCAGTCCGATCTGACGAGCCAATTCGACCTGACGAGCCGCAGAAGCCCACGTTTGGAACGCGCCGCGAGATGCGTGAAGCATTGATCGGGGCGCAGGAACAGCGAGCCCTTCGTGCCTTTGGCCCGATAGTCTCCGATTTGCGCGCCCTCGGCCTTCGGGTCTCGGGCGGAGACTTCTCGGCGCTCGCCGTCGTGACAGGTCCACCGCAGCTGATCCGCCAAGCACTCGAGCTCGAAGGCGTCACGACCGCGGTGCTCGACGCTGAAATCCAACTGGCCTAAGGGCCCGCGGATGGCTAAGTCGGCCGATGATCGCGGCCGAGGCGCCGGGACGGCGAGGCGCGACGAAGGCGCATACTGCTGGTATGGACTGAGGAGCAACGAAGGCAGCCGGGATGCATCTACCGCGAGAGCGAGCGACTAACCATTCGTGGTCGCGTCCGCCCCAGTCATTCAAAGATCGCGTATAGCTTATTTAGCTGCGCCTCGCTCAACTGCTCAGCGTAGCCTTTGTCCTCCAAAAACTGCGCAAAGTGACCGACGCCTTCGTTGCCTTTCGCCTCGTGTATGGACACGGCTCGAGTCATGGCGATCTTGAAGACCGACGGATCTCCTCGTTTTTCGTTACGTGCGTCTAGATGCGCCTGCTTCGTTTCTTCCTTGGCCTCGGCCTTGTTCTCCCGCAACTGCTGGAAGAAAACCTGCGATGACTGGGTGGTCGCCGCGTTTTGACGCGCGCCTTTGTTGCTGGGCTTACTCCCGTGCCCAGTAACGCCCCCTGTTTGCTGCGTAGCACGAGCCAATTCCGCGTTCGTGTAGCCGGTCGTGCTGTTGTAGGTGCCCACATTCCTTGCGCCGCGTTGGGCCCGCTGAACAGCGGTCGCTCCGGCCGCGCTCGGAGTCTGTCGCGCCAGGGACGTTACCGGGAGCGTTGCCGCGTGCGGCGGCCGCACCGGGATGCGGCTCGGTTGCGCGGTCTTTGCGGGGATTGCCACGCGGATCGCGGCAGTGGAGCGTAGGCGCGCGGCAGGATGAGCGCGATGCAGACGATCGGACATGAATAGCCTCGAAAACTCGCAGTCGTTGCTAGGCGAAGCCGGAAGTCTATTGAACACCGTGGCATTGGCAAAACTTCGGGCAGCCAGTCGAGCGACGCCTGGGTTCGTGGCTTTGGTCGCAGCAGCGACCTGTCGCACGCCGCAGGCCCCCGACGCCCAGCGCGACCCACCAGGCAGCGTTTCCGCACCGTCCACGAGCGCACGAGCGTTCCTCGCCCGGCGCCGAGTTGGGTCCGTCGCAACGACCCGCAAAAGAAGCGCCGGCAAGCATGATACCGTCGCGGCGTGATGCGGCTCTTTTCGGTACCCAACGCTTGCTGGATCGGCGCGAGCGTGGCGCTGCTGGCAGCCTGCGGAGCGAGCAAAGCCCCCGCCTTGCCCGCAGCGCAGCAGATCACATCCGCTTCTGCGATCGCCGCGCTGCCGAGTCCGCCGAGCCGCGCAACCGACCCACAGCAGGAGAAACGCCTCGCCGAGATGGATCACGTGCTGGATTGGCGAAGCACGGTCTTTGTCAAAGGGCAGCCCGCAATCAAGCCCGCCCGTCGAGCAATGGCGGGAGCGTTTCCTTACGGAGAGATCGTATCGGCGCGCGCGTTTGGGTTTGGGCACGCGCGAAGCCTGTCCGATCGCTGCGGCTACCGCGCACAAGGCAAGCTCAGCCGGACGCCCGACGCGGCATTGCCGTTCGCGCCCGATGGCACGCTGTGCCCAGACGTGATCGCGCCTTCCGCCGTCGTCTCCGCGTCCGATCTGAAGTCGATCCTCGAGGCGATGCACGGCGCCGAAGCGGCCTTCGCAAGCCAGCGAAGCGTGACTCATCTGCGTTGCGATTTCGAGGCGCACCACGCGCTCGTCTTTTACGACGAACACGACGCCCCAGTGGGCAAACTGGTCGCGTGCCTGACCTGCGGTGAGGTGCTTGCCGTGCCTGGCGTCAAAGCGTTGGGGGGCGAGAAACCGACGCTGATGCCCGCGGACCTCTCGCAGGCGCTGCGCCGAGCCTTCGAGCAAGCCGAACTAGCGGTTTGGATGTACGACGACGAGGAGTTCGCGAGCGCGCGCGCCTACCGCAAGCAAGCACAGGTTCCGGGCGATGACGCAGCTGCTCCGGGGAGCGGACTCGATCCGTCGCGAACGCTAACGCAACTGAGCAGCGACGAGCGGACCCGTCTCTGCGTCTGGTTCCAAGAGGAGGCCTGGGCCAAGCGCGCCCCGGATCGCCTGCTCCGCCCCGGAGCGAGCAGTCAGTGTCAGGACGGGCGTATCTGGACGATCGCCCAGACAGCCCAGGATTGTCACGTTGCCGCGAACTGCACGGCGTCGGTGCGGGAGGTCGAAGCCTGCCTGCGTGAACTCCTACAGGATGATCTGTGCACCCCTGAATCGCCCGCGTGCGCCAAGGTGCACGGCTGTTTACCGGGCGTTCGCCAAGACCGCCCCTAAATTCGCAAGAGCGAGCGGCATTGGGGATACTCCGAGCGAGGCATGGAGTTCGGGTGCAGCGCGCAATCAGCGCGGTCCATGGCGGTCGCTCCGACGCAACCGGCGGGGTGTCTGTCCGGTCCATCGCTGCACGGCTCGAGTGAGCGAAGCCTGCTCTTTGAAGCCGACCAGGTAGGCGACTTCGGCAAGGGAGGCCTCGGTGCACTGCAGCCAACGCAGGGTGGCGCGCCGGCGAGCGTCATCGATGCGTTCGGAAAAAGCGCTGCCTTCTTCGCGCAGGCGGCGTTGAAGTGAGCGCGAGGACATGCCGAGCCGGCGCGCGGTCGCGTCCAGGGTGGGTTCGCCGGCTTCCCAGGCCCGCTCCAGGAATTGGTCGAGGATTTGCAGCAATGAGCTGGAGCTCGGATGTCGCTCTTTGAGGATCCGCGCGTGGTCTTCCAGCACCATCAGCAGGGCGGGATCAGGCTGTGCGGTCGGCTGGTTCCAATCGTCGAGCGTGAAGCGGAGCCGATGGCGGTCGGCGTTCCAATGCACCGCGCAGCCGAAGACTCGTTCGATTTCCTCGGTGTGAGGCTGGGGAGGCGCAGCGAAGTCGATTGCTATCGGTCGGTGAGCGATTCCGGTCATGTCCCGTACTCGGAGGTGGCAGGCGGTGAGCATGTATTCGATCGCCGGATATGAGGACGGGTCGGTGCTTACTGTGCGGGGGCCAAACTTCACTTGGTCGGTTTCGATATCGATCGCAAGCTCGGTGTTCGAGTGGATGACCGAGAAGTAGTCGGCGATCTTCGAGTAGGCTTGTCCGACCGTCGGCGCGTGAGCGGCCAAGTATTCGATGGCACGATATGCGCCTCGTGGCAGCAACTCGGCAACATGGAGCGCCAAGGCGGGATCGCCCGAGTCCTGATACGCTTGCCGCCAGAGCCTGAAAATCGTCGCCGGATCGAGGCGGGCGTCCGGATCCTGAAGCTGCTCAGTGGTCAAGCCGGCGCTCTCGAGCCATTGGCCGGTCGGTTGATTGCGGGCGTCCGCATACGCGATCAGCGCGCGACAAGAGACGGCGAGGACGGTGCCGGACATGGACCGCTGCATCGTACGGCAAAAGAAAGGCGCGCGGCGACAAGAACCTGGCGTCGCGCGGCAAGACGCGCCTGGCGAGCGAGCGCAAGCTTGGCTGAAGGAGATTGGGCATGGTGAATTTGCGCCGATGGCTGATTGCCGTTGCTAGCCAACGGGTGGTTGCGCTTGCAGCGGTCTTGTCGGGCGTTGCAACGCTCGGTGGCTGCGCCATTGGACTGTCTGATCCGTCGCCTCCGGTTGGACCTGCGAGCGTGAAGCAGCTCGAAAAGTACGTGCGCGAAACGATCGCCGATAGCGATCCTCCGAGCACTTCCATTGCGGTGAGCCAGGGCGCGAAGAGCGTGTTCCTGATCCCCCTTCAGATGGCCCGAACTCACTTCTACTACGAAGAGGCCTTTGCAGCGGGCACCGTGCACGCCGTAGGCAGCCATCCCAATGACTTCATGGCCTTTGTGGCTTCGTTCAGCCTCGATCTTGGCGTGCTCAGCCGACGGTGTTCCAATCAGCGTTGGTGGTTCGAGTACTTCTCGCCGGACCAGACCGCTCCTTCGGGGCTGATCAGTACGAGCTCCGACATGGTTCGCTTCGGTCAAATGATACATAATCGTGGGGTTCTGGACGATCGGCGGATCCTCAGTGAAGCGTCGGTCGCGCGCATGACCGAAGCGCAGGTGGCAGTCTCTTCCTCACCAGCGCCGCCTGGGTTCTGGTTCGGTGATTCGTGGTTCATCAAAGACGACACGCGCGGGCGTCGGATGCTGATGCACGGCGGTCAGGGGATGGCTTTCACTTCGCTGCTCATGATTCGACCCGACGACGGGCTGGTGGCTGCAATCGCCGCCAACGGCACCTACCTGGAAGGCGCCAACGGTCTCGACGTGCTGACCCTGCTGACCAACATCGACTGGACGGGCGGAACGTGAGCCGCAAGGGCGCGCGCGAGCGTGAGCGGTCGGGACCGAGAGCTGATCGCCCGCTCGGTCGAATCCGCGCTCGGCGAGTCGTCGTCGTGGTCGTAGCGGCCATGGCATTGGCAGGGCTCGCGACCGAGCTCCTGCGCCGACGCGCTGGCGAGCGCGAATTCAGAGCTGGACCGCTCCCGGCGCAGGCCGTGGCGAGCACGATTGCGGCGCTTTCACTGGCCTGGAGCGGCAGCGCGCAGGCGAACATCGACGCGCAGCAGCTGAACGGCGATCACACACTCAGCATGCGTTTCATGCCCGCCTACGAGGCGGCGTTTCGCGGCGTACTTCTCGCCGACGAGAGCGGAAGCTACCGCATCGGCTTAGCCCCCTATGCCACGCTTTCCGCCGCGGCCATCGAAGTGAGCGTCGGGGGCGCGATTTTCAGCTACCCGCTGCCCGCCCCAGCGCTGACGAACAACGACTTTCGAGAAGGTGTCCCGCAACAGCCGCGCGCCAAATGGCGACAGCTCGCCGTAAACCGGCAAGGCGTCCGCGTCACCGTCAACCTGGATGGCGCGAAGGTTGGTGAACTGACGGCAGGGTCACTCCCGGCAACGGGGAAGCTCTATCTGGGACGGCTCGCACATCCAGACGGTCCGCAGGATCAATATTACGGCTTGATCGGTCAGGTCATCATCGATGAGCAAGCGCTCGCGCCATCGAGCCTGAGCTTGCGGGGTTCGGCTAGCCTAGTGCCGGTCTCGAGCGATGGCGACGCGCAGCTCGATGCTCGCCGTTTGCCCGAGCCCACGCACACGACGCGCTTCTCGCTGCCATTTCCGGACAAGCAAGTGTGGCTCGTGATTCAAGGCGTGAACAGCGCCCTCAGTCATCACGACATTGCGGCCTTCGCGCTCGATTTCATCCAGGTCGACCCGGGCTTGGTGCGAGGCAACCCCGAGCGACGTCCGGGCGGCTCGCATGGCGCCACCGACGGCGCGTCGCTCGTGGCGGCTGCCGGCGGGCGAGTGGTCTCGGTGGTCGATTGCTTCGCGAACGACAATAGCGGTCGCTGCACGAACGACGGAAACCAGGCGCCGCCTATCGGCCGTAGCGGGGCGCGAAACCGGAACCTGATCTGCGTCGAGCACAGCGCGGGCGAAACCACTTGCTTGCTCCACCTTCGGCAAGGCAGCGTCCGCGTCGCGCCCAACGCCCAGGTCGAGCGCGGCGCGACGCTCGGTCTCGCCGGTCGCACCGGCGTTCCCGCACCCCATCTTCACTTTGCGCTGTGCGACCGAGCCGAGCCGAGCGAACCTGGAGAGTTCACCGATCTCGTCACCCTCCCCGTCGCCTTCGACGACTACTTTGCCTCCGACGACTTCGGCAAAACTTGGCGTCACGTCGCACGCGGCACACCCACTCCCGGCCAGTGGGTAACCCGCACCAAGCCTGCGTTCACGATGTAGGCATTCCCTCGCTCAGCTCCGGCTCGGATAGATCCCCTC
>DATEPG010000545.1:0-7036 GCA_035273265.1 Polyangiaceae bacterium | reverse complement strand
TTCCTCCAGCGCCGCCTTCACCCTCACTGACCGAGAGCTTGCCGTTGCATCCCACCGCGATCAGCGCCGCCCAAAGCATCCACCTGCGCATACTCATCACCTCATCCTCCCTGGTTACTCGTGTACGAACGACCGCGCTCGATCGACGAGCGGGCTGCCCGGATTCTGCTGAACGAAGCGCTGCGCTAAAGCGCTCGCTGCTTCCGTTTGTCCCGCCCGTGAGAGCGCCTCGATCCTCAGCAGAGTGGCCTCTGCGCGCATTTTTTGACCCTTGAGCACGCGATCGTAGCGATCCAGCGCGGTCAGGGCCCCTTGCGTATCGCCGGCGCTCAGGGCCGTGGACGCGATCTTCAATGCGCTGAGTTCGTCGCTCAAACTCGCTGGCGCGGAGCGGACGGGGGCGGATGCGGGAGCGGCGCTTGCCGGAAGTTTGGAGGGGGCAGGTAGGCTCGGGGCCGTGGGTACGGCCTGGCTCGGCGCTTCTACCCGCGGCAACGTCTGCCGTTCGAGTTGCGTGCGCGCGACCGCAGCCGGCTCCGCGCTGATGCCAAGGCCGGCTTCTTTGGGGCGCAGCAATAGCGCAAAACCCGCTGCGAGCGCCACGGCAGCGGCCGCAGCCAGCCAAACGCGACGCGCCGAAAGCCGTACGGGCGTTGGTCTTTGCTGGCGGCGCTCGCGCGCGATTGCCTGCAGCGCGCGCTGCTCAGCGCCGGTTGGGACCGCTTCGTTTCGGGCGACTTCGAACAAGCGTGCAGCGAGCTGCTCGATCGGATCCGGCTTCACGGGTCGACTCCGAACGGGTTTTGATCGCGCATGCCGGCGAGCAGGGCGCGGAATTTCTCGCGCGCGACACGTAGCCGAGATGCAGCGGTTCCCACCGGCACGGCTTCCAATGCGGCGATTTCCGGCACCTCCAGCTGCTCGATCTCAGCCAAGACGATCATGCGTCGGTGCTGCTCCGGCAATCGATCCAGGACTCGAGCCAAGAGCTGACGTGCCTGGACGAGCTGTGCCAGGTGTTCGGGGCTTCGAGACTCCGGTTCGGGCTCGTCCGACGTTTCCTCAGCCGGCACCTCGCGCCGCCGACGCAGGCCCCGCCGCGCATTGTTGGCAACGCGCAGCGCCGCCCCGTACAAGAACGAACGGGCGTGGTCGGGCACGATGAGGTCGAGTTTCCGGGCGGCGATCATGAAAACCTGTTGCGTCGCGTCTTCGGCGTCTGCGCGAGATAGGCCATTCCCGCGCAGAATTCGCCAGATGAAGCTGTAGTGCTGCGCGACCAGTGCATCGATCGAGAGCCCGCACGCCGCCGCCGGACTAGCCGGGGTGGGGGAGGCTTTAGTTGCGTGCTCGATCACTTCGTCTCTCGAAATGGCCATGTCCGGCACCCCGCACAGCGATCAGGGCAACCGGACCGAAAGTCCGAAATTGCCGTGGAATACCAGAGGTGCATCGCGATAGAGCGACTGCGCGCCCGAAAAAATCTCATTTCGGGTCAGTGGCACGATCGCACCCCCGCTCGCTTCCAGCCAAACCCACTTCGGCTGAAGGGCAAACGCGAGGCGAAGCTGCGCGCCGGGTGCCGCCCAAATCGAGCGGTCGTCGAGGCCCGCTTCCCCTTCAGACGACGCGCCCGTGGCTCCGAGTTCGAACGCCAGGCAGGGCCGAAGCTCGAAGCTGCCCATGCTCCAAGCGACCGGGCAGGCCTCCGCGCGTCCGGCGAGGATCCAGCGCCGAACGGGACCAATGGGGGTAGCCGAAGATCCCGCAGCTCCGACCACCCCGGCACGCAGCGAGAGCCGCGGCAATAAATGCACCGACGCCGGCCGGAAATCGACAAAAGCCTCAGCCCGCGGCAGGGGCCGCGTGGAGATCCCAATCATGAGCCCGGCATCGAGGCCCACGGACCATCGGCGCTCGAGGGCCGGGGTCAGCTGCTGCGGGACCGTCGCAGCAGGGGCGTGCTCGTTGGGCGCGGGTGGCACCGGCAGTGGAGTCGTGGATGCGGGGGTGGGCGTCGACGGAAGTGAACTCTCCAGCGTCGAGCTCGGTGCGACAGCGACGACCGCTTCCGGGATGATCGAAGTTTTCTCAGCGCCGGGCTCCGCGGGCGATGGTTCGGGACCGAGGGCGAGGCTCAAGCTCAGCGCTAGGGCGTCAGCGACTCGCTCGCAGGTTGCATCGCGCAGCTCGCGGATGGCGACGATGCCGGCGTTGGTTTGGCGCTCGAGGCGCCCCACCGTTTCGCCGCCGCTGGCAACCAGGGTGACCACGAAGTCGATGTGATCCCCCGCCTGCGCGAGTCGGGCTTTTCGCGAGCTTTCCGCCAATTTTTCGAGGAACTGAGCTCCGCCTGGACACGCTTCCGACGCCCGGTACCAGACCGCCGGAGGCTGGCTGCCGGCGAACGCCGGGGTGGCAAGAACTAGCGAAAACAGCCCCCAGCTTGAGAAGAGTCGAACGCGCATCGAGAGTTCCGGTCACCTTCATAGGCGATCGCTCGATTGCACGCCACAGGACGTTGCCAGCGGAACCGAGTCCCGTGGGGTGGCGAAGCGTGTCAGTCAGCCAGGGGCGCGAACAGGTCTTCCAGATCGCCTTCGGTCAAACGTGAGGGGACGCCACCCGTGCCGAGCAGGGTCTGAGCCAATTGCTGCTTCTTCTGCTGCAAGCGCAGCATGCGCTCTTCGACGCTGCCGGCCACGATCAAGTTGTAAACGAACACTGGCCTGGTCTGGCCGATGCGATAAGCGCGATCGGTCGCCTGCGACTGCGCGGCGGCGTTCCACCACGGATCGTAGTGGATGACCGTGTCGGCGCTAGTCAGATTGAGGCCCGTGCCGCCCGCTTTGAGGCTGATCAAGAACACGTCCGCCTGGCGCGACTCGAAGACATCGCACACTTTTTGGCGATCCACGGTCGAGCCCGTGAGCTCCACCGTGCGCACGTTGCGCGCTTTCAGGCCCTCGGAGAGCAAGGCCAACATCCGGGTAAATTGCGAAAACACCAGCACGCGCCGGCCCTGCTCGAGTTGCGTCGTGACTAGCTCGAAGAACAAATCGAACTTGGCGGAGCTGGTCACGGTGCGCGCGGACGACACCGACACCAAGCGCGGATCGCAGCAGACTTGGCGCAGCTTCATCAGCGCATCCAAGATGGCGATCGCCGAGCCTGGGATGCCTTTCTTCTTGATCGCCGTCCGCACTTCACTGTGCGCGGCGGCGCGGATGCTCTCGTACAGCTCGCGCTGATCGCCGGCCAGCTCGACCGGGCGAATCAGTTCGGTCTTGGGCGGAAGGTCCCGCGCCACGGTTTCTTTCATGCGGCGCAGGATGAATGGAGCCACGGCGTTGCGCAGTGCTTCCAGCTTCTGTGCGTTGCCCTCGCGCTCGATCGGGTGGCGAAATGCAGTGCGGAAGCGATCGGCGTCGCCCAAGAAGCCGGGCATCAGAAAATCGAACAGCGCCCACAGCTCTTCCAGGTTGTTTTCCACCGGTGTGCCGGACAAGCACAAGCGGTGTCTTGCGGACAACGCGCCGACGGCCTTGTTGACCTGGCTGCGCGGATTTTTGATTGCCTGCGCTTCGTCCAAAATCAAAAGGTGAAATTCGCGATCGCGAAGGTGCTCCAGATCGCGCAGCACGAGCGGGTAAGTGGTGAGCACCACGTCCGCATCCGGGATTTCATGGCGTCGCGCATCGCGCTTGCTCCCGTGCAGGACCACGACCTTCAAATGCGGAGCGAACTTCTTCAGCTCGCGCTGCCAATTGCCGATCAGGCTGGTCGGCATCAAGACCAGGTTCGGCGACGTCATGCGTCCCGAGGCCTTCTCGGCAGACAGATGCGCAATCGTTTGCAGCGTCTTGCCCAGGCCCATGTCGTCGGCGAGCACGCCGCCCACGTCGCACGCGATCAGGTGCTGCAGCCAATCCAGCCCCTCTTGCTGGTAGGGGCGCAGGGTGGCAGTCAAACCGCTGGTGCTAATCGCTACTTTTTCGCGTGCGCCGCTGCCCAGCGCGCGACCACGCTTCCTCACGTCGGTGTCGCCACCCCAGAGCAGCGCGGCCGCGCCATCCAGCGCTTCGTCGAGCTTGGCCACGGTCCCGGCACGTGAGCCGGGGAAGCTGAGCGTGCCATCGGCCAGCTCTTCTCCTCGATAGAGCTCGAGCAAGACTTGCAGCACCGAACGCAACCGTTCGGGCGGCACGGGTAAATAGCGGTTTTCTCCGACCGGAACGACCCGGAAGCGCGCGGGCATTCTGAGCAGCGCCTCCAGGCTCGAGACGTCGTTGCACTCTTCGAGCAGCTCCAGCAACGCGGGCACCAAATTCACGCGTTTGCCCTCGATCTCGATGCCGAGCTCTAGGCTGAACCAATCGCTGCGGCCGTCGTCGGCTTCGACCGTGGCGTACCAGGGCACGTCCGGCGACACGACTTGGTACGGGTAATCTGCTGCGATCTCGATCTTGAAGCCGAGGCTCTCGAGCTGCGGCAGCGCGTAAGCAGTGAACGAGCACAGCGTGTGCACGTTGCCGCCGACCTGCACGATGTAGTCCGCCTGTGAATCGAGGTCCGCGGCGTAGGCCGACGCACACTCGAGCTCGACCGCGCCGAACCCTTCCAACAAGCACTGCGCGCGCGCTTCGCCCGTGGAGTCGCGCTCGACGCGCGCGAGGCCGCCGCCTTGACCGACGAAGAATTGCTTTCGTCGATCGGAGGCGCGAATGCGCGTGCCGGCGTACTCGAACGAAAGCGCGAGCACGGGGACGTCGAGTTCGGCGAAGCTGCCGTGCTCGCTATCGTCGGCTTGTTCGACGGACATCCGTTCGACGAACAGTCGCACGCAGGGGACGAACGGAATGGCCGCGGGGGCGGCCGGCTCAGGTGGTTGGGTCGTGGCTTCGGCGAACAAGAGACAGTCTTGGTTAGATCAAACTACGGAACATTTGTCGATCCCTTACGACGCCCATTTGTTCAGCATCCCTGTAGGTCCATGGACTACACGCAAAGCGACCCGATCCTATAACCCGCGGATACTATTCAATTTCCAAGCGGTTTGACAGAAATGCTGGTCTGCGCCAGAATGTCATGATGACTGACGCAATGACAGAGGCGATCGACGAGTTGTCCCCCAGCTCCCGCCCGTCGCCAGAGTCGGGGGGCAACATCACCGTGCTCGTGGTCGATGACGAAGCGAGCAACCTGGCTTCGTTGGAGAAAATTTTTCAGCGCGAGGGCATGCGTGTGTTCACCGCAGACGGCGCAAAGCCGGCGCTCGAGTTGGTGCGCCGTCATCGCGTGCAAGTGGTACTCACCGATTTGATGATGCCCGGCACCAGCGGCGCCGAGCTGCTTCGCGCGCTCAAGGAGGTGTCTCCCGACACCGAGGTCGTGCTGATGACGGCCTACGGCACCGTCGAAACCGCCGTGCAGGCGATGCGCGATGGCGCATACGACTTCGTCGAAAAGCCGCTCAAGCGCATGACCATCGTCAAGAGCGTACGCAAAGCCGCGGAGCGCCAGTCACTCGTCGCCGAAAATCGTTCGCTGCGTCAAGAGCTCAAGCTGTTGACCAATCGCGAGATCGTCGGCCAGAGCCCGGCCTTGCGGCGCGTATTGGATGTCGCCACGCAGGCCGCGCCGTCCAGCGCCACGGTGCTCATTCTAGGCGAGAGTGGCACGGGCAAGGAGCTGATCGCGCGCTATATCCACTCCAAGAGCGGCCGGGCAAACGGGCCATTCGTGGCCGTCAATTGCGCGGCAATTCCCGAAAGTATCCTGGAGGCGGAGTTGTTTGGGCACGAGCGCGGCGCCTTCACGGGCGCGATTGCCAAACGCGAGGGTCGCTTCGCTCGTGCCCGCGGCGGCACGCTATTCCTGGACGAGATCGGTGAGCTGAGCCCGGCGGTGCAAGTGAAGATCTTGCGTGTGTTGCAAGAGGGGGAGTACGAGCCCGTGGGTGGTCACACGGTCAAGGCCGATGCGCGGATCGTCGCTGCAACCAACCGTGACCTGGTCTCCGAGGTCGAAGCCGGCCGATTTCGCGAAGACCTGTACTACCGCTTGAACGTGATCGCCGTCACTGCTCCGCCGCTGCGCGCGCGTCGAGAGGACATCCCGCTCTTGGTCGATCATTTCTTGGGCGTGTACTGCACCAAGAACGGACGCGCTCGGCTCAGCTTGCCCAGTGAGGTGCTGCGCAAGCTGATGGACTACTCGTGGCCGGGGAACGTGCGCGAGCTCGAGAACGTGGTCGAACGCGCGGCCGTCCTGTGCCGCTCGGAGCTGCTCGGTCTGTCCGACCTGCCGGATGCCGTGGCCAGCGCCACACCGAGGCCGCCGTCGGAGTTGACGTTTTCGATCGGCACACCCCTGTCCGAAGTCGAACAACGCATGATCCGCGACACGCTCTCGCACACCGGGGGCGATAAATCGTTGGCCGCGCAGCTGCTCGGTATCTCGACCCGCACCATCTACCGCAAGTTGGGGGAGAACGAGTGAGCGCTCGGACGCAACGCCGGTGCGGGGCGCATGCGGGCTCTGGCCCCCGCGCTCGGGCTGGGCTTTTGCCAGTTTGGCGAAAGCGGCCGATCAAGCCGGGAAAGCTTGCCAGCTTGGCGCGGGCGCCTCGCCAGCGCGCTGGCAAAACCCATGGAAATTCGTCGGTTTTTCCGGTAGTGAGCGCTGGCACGTCTCTCGCTTGAGGCGGCTCTGGGACCCGTGACTTTCGATCTCCTGCTCAAGAAGTACTTCCTCGTTGTGGTGCTGGCGTTCGTCGCGCTTGCTGCCTACTTCCAGGCTGCGGGCGCGACTCAGCTGATCGGAGCCGCGTACTCGGCGCCGGTCGCTAGCGCTGCTTCGCCTCGGGTGATTCCCGCCTCGGCACCGGCCACTCGCGAGCGCCCGACCGCGGACATGATCATCTCGCGCAATCCGTTCGATTCGGTGACGGGACCGCTCAACGCCGAAAAGATTTCACTGGAAGACGTGCCCGTGCCGGGCAAGAGCCCGGTCGATAACAGCGATCCGCTGACGG
>DATEPG010000544.1:0-12051 GCA_035273265.1 Polyangiaceae bacterium | reverse complement strand
ACGCTAAACTGGCCCCTGGTCAGCGTTGCTTCGAGCTCGTGACAACGCACTCCAAGGTTGAGCGGATCGAGCACTATCTCAGGCGCATGGTGAACTCCACGGCTGCGCCGTAGCGCAGCGCGCAGCCACGCAGCTAGCTCGACTGGGGGGACGGGCCACCGTGCGCAACTATCGAAGCCCGAGTCCAAAACTTCGGCAACCGTAGATGACGACTCGTTCAATATTGCCAAAAGAACCGGCGAACCGAACCGGCGCTGGCAATGTTCTGCGGTTCGCAGCAGCGAGACACTTCCCCAACCGTCTACCACCACGACCGCATCCGTGCGCTCTGGCCGAGCGTCTTCTGAGTCGCTAGTCAGCACCGAGCCGATTTTCTGGCTCGCCTCGCGTAGTGGGCTGACGACGCTCGCGTGCGAGTCGCCACGCTGAGACGCGATGAATATCGATGCTGTCGAGTTCGCGGATCCGGTGCACATCACTTTCTCACCTTCTGATCGATGCCGGTCGCCACGAGCCGTTAGGCCGAGCTACGCGGTTCAATTGATCCATCGGTCAGAGGACCAGGACGGTTGCTTAAAAAATGCGCGAGCAACGGCAAAAATCGCCAAGCGAGCCCAATGCTCTGGAGTCGAGGGGGTCGCTCGTCGCACGCTGGGTAATTCAGCCAAGGTGCGCCGCGGTTGGCTTCGCCGTCAGCAACGCCCCTGCCACCGATCCCGTCCGCCTAGACTCTGGCGGCTCAGAGCATCACCCCAGCACCAACAGAACGCCGTTGGAGCTCGGCCATCGGTCGGGAACTAGGTCGCGGCGATATTGACGCTGATCAGCCCGGGCCACGCGCCCCCCGACCAGAACGGCGGGCGCACAATCAAAGGTCAGGGGGTAGCAGCGTTGTCGGATCGGATTGTCACGGCCTGCGCGTTGTCGACGATCAATACTTCCAATTCAGCGTAGGACTGCGCCGCGAGCGAAGCCAAGCACTCGGCGAGGTCATCGCGAGAGTTCGAGTTGACCGTGGCTACCGACAGCAGCTTGGGCGGGGCACTCGGGCTCGAGGCTTTCGGGCACTCGCTGCAGACGCTGGGGCCCGTCAAGTAGCTCAGGGCTTACCTCGGAACGTGAGGGCTGTCGAGGCGCACGCTCGCGTGGCTTGCCTTCGCGGCAGCTGTTCAATTAGCGTCGCGCCTTGTCTTCGCCGCCTCCGAGACCGGAAGGTTCGCTGCCGCCCGCGTCGTCAGTCCCGCCCGCGCGTGACACTGCCATTTTGGATCAGGAGACCCTGGGCTCCCGAGCCCGACTCGGCGTTCTGATTCTGATCGGCCGAACGGTGCTGCAACAGGTCACTGTGCTGGGCGGCACGGTTTACCTCGCGCGGATGCTCGGGCCCGGTGAGTTCGGAGTGTTTTGGATCGTGCAGTTTGCGCTCTCCTTTTTTTCGCTATTTGGTGATGCGGGCTTGGGTGCCGCGTTGATCCAGAAGCGGGATACTGCGACCAAAGTCGAGCTCTCCACCGTTTTCTGGTCGCAGCTGCTGCTGGCTTTGCTGGTGGCCGGCGTGGTCTTCGCGAGCGCCCCTTCGGTCGTACGGTTTTGGCCTGATCTGCCCGCGAGCGCCAGTTGGATGCTGCGCGCGCTCTCGCTCTCGTTGCTCTTCACCTCGCTTCGGGTAATTCCGGCGATCTTGATGGAGCGCGAGCTGCTCTTCGGCCGCTTGTCCGTGATCGATCTGGTGCTGAGCGTGTCTTTCTACGGTACCGCGGTCGCGCTGGCTCATCTGCACTACGGTTCTTTCGCGTTGGTCGGAGGCGTCTTGGTGCAAGGTGTCGCCGGCTTGATCACGGCGTTCGTACTTCGTCCTTGGCTACCGAGTTTGTGCTTCGACAGTCAGGTGTTGCGGCCCATTCTCAGGTTTGGCCTGGCGTTCCAAGCCAAGAACATCATCGGCTTCGCCAACGGTGCGGTCATGCCGCTCTACGCCGGTAGGGCGCTCGGTCAGTACCCGCTCGGTATCGTGACCTGGTCGCAGAATACCGCGTTCTTTCCGCTGAAACTCGTGGATATTCTGAGCCGAGTCAACTTCCCCTTGCTCAGTCGGCTGCAGCACGACAAGGCCGCCTTCGCCCGCACCCTCGAGCGAACGATCCACGTTTGCGCAACGGTCACCTTCTTTTTCGTGGCGCTGTTTTTGGGCTTGGGTCCCAGTTTGGTCCACGTCATCTACGGCGATAAGTGGCTGCCAGCGCTGCCGACCTTGTACGTGTTCACCTGCGCCATCTCGATTGGTTTTCTGGTCCCGATCGTCAACGGCGCACTCGATGCAATCGGCAAGCCGCGAGTCATGATGCTGCTCGGTCTGGGCTGGACGCTTCTGAACTGGATTGCGGTAACGGTCACGATGCAGTTCAAAGGCAGCGCCTTCACGTTCGCGCTCGGCTATTGCATTCACATCTTGGTCGGCAATTTGGCCGTCGTGTTCGTGGTCAAACGGCTGATTCCGGAAGCCAAACTCTGGCCCAGAATACGGGCCGGAATGCTGTGCGCGCTGGTCACGGGTTTCGTGGCGCGCGGGCTGCTCTTGCCTTGGGCGCAGGGCGTCATCAGCCTCACGGCAGCCGTTCTGGCTGCGGTCGTGGTGTTTGCTGCCGCGGTCGCGATATTCGACCGTTCAGCGCTGCTCGAGCTCTGGAGCATGCTGCGAAATCGCCGAAAGTCCGTTGTCGAAATCGCGTGAGTCAGCCGACCGCGCGCCGCTCATACTATGACGCGCGGCCGCTCTGACACGAGAGCGAGGTTCAAGTCACTCCGCAGCCGCGTAGAGCCGTACGTGGAATCGGGGGCGCACCACCCCCACCTTCATCAGCAAGGTTCCGAAAGAGCGCAGCCATTTGTCTTTCGCCAAAGCGAATGGCGAGATCGCATCTCCTTTCTCGATGTGCACGTTCGAGAAGTGGGCTGACAGCAACTTTCCCAAGGAAGCTTCGGTGTAAAAGTGCTTGTGATCGGAATCTGCGAAATGTTCGAACAAAAGGTCACTCTTCTGTAGCTCGTCGATCCCGCCAGAGTGCGGGACGGTGATGAGCACGTTCTTGCGGGCCAAGCGGCGAGCCTCCGCTACGGTCTCTGCTGGGTCGGGCACATGCTCCAGCACTTCGAACAAGAGAACCGTGTCGAAGGACTTGTCGGGAAATGGAGCGCGACCCTCCGCGACGTAGGCATCGACCCCGCGCGCACGCGCGACTTCCACGTACTTGGGGTTGATATCAGCACCTTTCATGTCGAACCCGGCTTTGCTCAGGGCGACGCAATAGTTTCCGGTTGCGCAACCCAGGTCCAAGACTGAATGGCCGGCCTTGCGCTTGACGAAATCAACCAGGCGCCCGGCGACCGTGTCGGGGGGGAAGCGCAGGTAGAACTCGGTCGTGTCGCGGAAAACCGCCGATCTTATCTCTTGGCCAATCATTTTCGTGGTTGTACTCGGGTTCTGCGCGGAAGCGTACCGCTGCAATTGCCGGGTGCAAAGGTCACGCTGAAAGCCGCGCCAAGCTGCCCTGGGGCGGATGTTGCGTCCGCGTGCAGCGATGCGCGAGGGGTCCGCGCTACTTGGCCCGCCTGCGCCGCCCGCAGCGAAGGGCACGCCCAACGGTGATGCACCGGCATGATACGCTTCCGCCGGAAAGATGAAGCGCATTGCTGTGTACGCTCACTACGACGCGGACGACCAGGTGAAGTCGTACGTCCTTTTGGTCCTTCGGGAGCTCGCAGCGACGTGCGAGCAGGTGCTGTTCGTGTCGACCTCGGCCCTGCCTGATCGCGAGCTCGACAAACTTCACGGTCTCGTCTCGAGCGTGAAGCTGAAGGAGAACATTGGGCTCGATTTCGCCATGTGGCAGAGTGCACTTTCGGGACTCGAGTTGCACGATGTCGATGAGCTACTGCTCGTAAACTCCAGTATCATCGGCCCAGTCTTTCCGCTGGCTCCGATTTTGGAAGAGATGACGCTCGCCCCGTTGGACGTCTGGGGGATGACTGAATGCCACGTGACCAAGTGGCATCTGCAGAGCTATTTCTTGTGCTTCAAGAAGTCCGTGTTGGCCTCGGGTGAGCTTCAGCGCTTCTTCTCGAGTGTGCTTTCATACAAGGACAAACAGGCCATCATCCTGAGTTATGAACTGGGTCTGACTGCCTACCTCGTCGATCGCGGGTTTCGTGTGGGCTCTTTCGGGGCGCTTGCCCGAATGCAAATTCCGAAGTCGGTTCGCCGCCGCCTCGTGAAACGACGGCGCGACCCGACTTTGTTTCATCCAGACGTGCTCTTGCAGAATGGGATGCCATTCGTGAAAGTGAGCCTCTTTCGCGATAACCCCGGCCGGGTTCCGCTCGGACCAGTTTACGAGCTGATGAGGCAGCAGGCCTTCGACTGCACGGTCGTGCCCGTGGCTCGCCCGGCACGTGAACCCGGTCGACTCCGCGTGTGGGTGGGACGTCTGTTTCGCTGAAGATAAGAAGACCAAACTGTGTGACGATTTTCGGTGCGGCAGCGCGCCTCTGGGTTCAGCCGATCCAACGGCGCTCGACCGAGCGTCGCGAAAGCGAACGCATTTGCTCGACCTCGTCGCGCAGCCGCAGGCTTTGGCGAATGGCTTCGAAGTATTGAGGCAGCGCAGAGCGGCCGCACACCCACCACAGGCGTCGGAAACCACTCGCCAAGGCGAACGACGCGCCCAAGAGAAACGGCCAAGAAGCGTTCTTCAGCAAGGTGCGAGCGCGATTAGTGACACTCATTTGCGTGAGCCACTGCGAGCTCCGGCGTTTGGTGCTGCCGTGGTACTTGTGGTGCACGATCGACTCGGGCACGTACAAAGCGTCGTAACCGCACAGCCGCGCGCGCCAGCCGAGGTCTACATCTTCGTAGTAGCAAAAGTGCGGGGCATCGAAGTAGCCGGTCGATAGCTTGATCGCGTTCAGCATCGTGCGGCGGTAGGCGGCGGCGCCGCCGGTCGGGCACAGGATCGGTTCCCAGGGGCTGCCGACGGCCGGGGGATCCGCGCCTTCTCCGCGGTCGCGCCCGCTGCCGCTCCGCGAGAGTTCGATCCCGGTCGAGTTCACTTTGGGAGGCGTGCGTTGATACAGCATCAAGCTCTGCAACATGCCGCAGCTCTCTGGCACGCGACTGGCGGCTAGAACCAGCGTTTCGGCCCAGCGCGGATCGGCCACTGCGTCGTTGTTGAGCAGCGCGACCCAGCTACCCGTGGCAGCCGCAATGCCCACGTTGCAGCCTTCTGCAAAGCCCAGATTCGAGGTTTGCGCCAACACCGTGAACTGGGGAAAACGGCTGCGCACCAGCTCGACCGAGCCATCCTCGGAGGCGTTGTCCACGACAATCACCTCCAGATCTCGGTGTGACTGCGCCACCAGCGACTCGAGACAGGCCGTGAGATCCTCACGCGAGTTCCAGTTGACGGTCACTACCGAGAGTCGCATCTGAGCGGGGTATAGCACGCCCTGCTTTCTCAGCGCGCGATGCGTTCGAGCACCACGCGCCGCGCGCGCGGCTTCGCGCTCCCGATGCGAAACGCCTGCTCGACGCGCGCGGCTTCGCTTTCGGCCACTCGCTTGGTTCGCGCGTGAATCAGCGCCAGCGGCTGCCCGCGCGTGACTCGCTCGCCGCGCTGCGCGCACAGCTCGATGCCGGCGCTCGGATCGACCGCCTGATCGGCGCGCGTGCGGCCTGCCCCGAGCGCAATGGCCGACAAGCCCAGCGCATAGGCATCGCACTCGCTCACGTATCCCGAGCGTCGGGCCAGCACTTCGACCTTTGCCTTGGCATTGGCCAGGCGCTGGGGATGCTCGATGACGCGCACGTCTCCGCCGTGGGCCTTGACCATGCGCGTGAAGCGCTCGAGCGCCGAGCCATCAGCTAGAGCTCGTTCGAGCCGGACCCGCGCAGCCGGCAGGCTACGCTCCACTTTGCCGAGCAGCAGCATTTCCCCGCCCAGAGTCAGAGTCAGCTCGCGCGTGTCGGGCGGCCCGGCATCGTGAAGGATTTCAATGGCCTCGCGGGTCTCGAGGCCGTTGCCAATGGTGCGCCCGATGGGCGTATCCATGGCCGTGAGTAACGCCACCACACGCTTGCCGGAGGCCGTGCCCACGCGCACCAACGCCTGCGCGAGCGCGCGCGCCGACGTCAAATCTTTCATGAAGGCGCCTTGCCCGACCTTCACATCCAAGACCAAGCCGTCGATCCCCTCGGCCAGCTTTTTGGACAAGATGCTGGCCACGATCAGCGGGATGGATTCCACGGTGGCGGTGACATCGCGCAGGGCATAAATCCGGCGATCCGCCGGCGCCAGCTCGGCGCTCTGACCAATCAGCGACGCGCCCACCTCGCGCACCACGCGCTCGAAACGCTGAGCCGAGAGCCGTACGCGGTAGCCCGGAATGGCCTCCAATTTGTCGAGCGTGCCGCCGGTGTGACCCAAGCCTCGGCCGGAAATCATGGGCACGGCCACGCCGCAGGCGGCAACTAGCGGCGCCAGACAGATGCTGATCTTGTCTCCGACGCCGCCGGTCGAGTGTTTGTCGACTTTGACGGCTTTGACCGACGGCAGGCGCAGCACTTTGCCCGAGTGCAACATGGCGTGGGTCAAGGCCACCGTCTCGCGCTCGGTCATGCCGCGCGAAAATACCGCCATCAGCCAGGCGCTCATCTGATAGTCAGCGACGGCCCCCGCGCTGAACTGCTCGATGAAATCGCCGATCTCCGCGGCTGAATGGCTGCCGCCGTCGCGCTTGCACCGGATCATTTCGACCGGGTTGAATGAGCCTTTCATGGATCGCGAGAAGCGTACTACTTTACGGGCAAATCGTGGAACGCGCGCTCGGTAGGCCCAAGGGTAAATTCACTCAGCATCGGCGGCTGGATCGGCTGCGCGAGATCCTGGAGAAGCATCCGCGCGGCATTTCCCTGTATGATCTGGCTGACGCGCTCTCGGTAACGGTGCGCTCGATGCGTCGCTACCTGAAGGAAATCGAGCGCGAGTACGATCTGGAGAGCGTACCCGCCCGCGGCGGCGGGCCACTCCTGTGGAAGGTGCGCTCCGGTGAAATGCCACGCAAGGTCGAGCTGCGCCGCACCCAAGCGTACGCCTTGCTCGCGGCGCGCCGACTGTTCGAGCCGATGCGCGGCTCGGCGCTGTTCGAGGAGATCGATCTGGCAGTGGGCAAGCTGCTGGCCTTCGCGCAGCGTCCAGGCCGGGGACCGAACGCGGGCCTGGCCGATGCGCGGCTCGAGGATCGCTTCCTCTACCTGCCGCACGCGCCCAAAAATTACGCCGAGAAGACCGAGGAGCTGGACGATCTGTTCCAGGCCGTCTCCGACCTTCGTCCGCTACGGCTATCGTACAAGAGCGCGCTGAAGGCTGACGAGGAGCGGATCACGATCCACCCCTATGCCTTGGTGTTGCATCGCGATTCCGTCTATTGCGTCGGCTATCACGTAGACAAAGCCGAGGTGCGCACCTTCGTGCTCGATCGCATGCGCGACACCGAGTGCGCGACCACCGAGCGCTTCGATCTACCGCCTGATTTTCAGATCGACCAATACTTTCAAGGCGAGTTCGGGATCTGGAAAGATCCGAAGCCGCACCGGGTGGTGATCGACTTCGACGTCAAGGCTGCCGAGTACGTGCGCATGCGCAAGGTTCACGCATCGCAGAAGCTCGCGGCCATCGCTGGCGGCGGCGTGCGGCTGACCATGACCGTCGGCAACCTGAACCAGGTCGTGTCTTGGGTACTGGAGTGGGGCGCGCGCGCCAAAGTCGTGGAGCCGGAGGACTTGGCCGACCGCGTTCGCGAAGAGCTGGAAGGCGCCCTCGCGCTCTACACTTCCCCCAAGCGCCCGCGCAAACCCACAAAAAGGTGAGGCGGAAGGGCCGTCCCGACTGCCTGTCCGTTTCCGCCCCGGCTAGCTTTCGGCGTTATTCACGGCGAAAATGCCTGAACCGGGCGGGAGCCCGGCTCGGCCGGTCAAGAAACGAGGCGCTTGCCGATTGAGCACTAGTTCCGCGCCAATTCCGTAGTATAGGAGCTCGGTGCGATGCATTTCGGGAACGATCTCCGTTTCCGCGGATGGGCGCTACGTTTAGGTGGATCTAATGGCTGATGGAAAAATTAAGAAGTTGACTGACAAGGGTTTCGGTTTCATCGAGACCGCAGGCGGGGAAGATTTGTTCTTCCACATGTCAGCCGTTGAAGGCGTCCGTTTCGAAGACCTCCAGCAAGGTCAGGCTGTTTCGTTCACGAAGGGCCAGGGCCCCAAGGGTCCGCGCGCCGAGAACGTCAAACCGAGCTGATCGGCTGTGACGGCGTAAGCCGTCCGTGAATCGGGAGCTTTTGCCAGTCAGAAGCTCCCGTTTTCATTTTGTGCACCGCACCGCCGCACCCCTGCACCGGCCGAGGCGCTGCGACGACCCATTGCTCACTTCGCAAGAAAAGGGCGATCGCGCTCCAGCATCGCACCTCGAAGCGCGCGCTATTCTCGACCCAGTCGGCCGCGGACAGCGCAGGGCCGCCGGTGACTCGCTTCACCGCTTGCCCCACGTCGAAGCGCAACGTTGATCTCAGGGAGCCGCGGAGATTGGGTTGGCGCGGTATGGTCGTTGCGTCTTGAAACGTCGCTGGTCGCGTTGAGGATGTCTTCTGTTGTGCCGCACTGGTGCACGCGAGCTGCTTCGAGGCAGCCAGAAAAAGAGCGGCGAGCGATGCTAGCGAGCGGCTTGCGAGCGGTATTGGCGGTAGTTGCCGAGGACTTTGACCACGTACTCTTGCGTCTCGTGGTAGGGCGGGATGCCGCCGTAGCGCATGACCGCGCCCTCGCCAGCGTTGTAGGCCGCGATGGTGAGCTGGATGTCGCCGTTGAATAGGTTGGCTAGGACTCGCAGGTAACGCACTCCGCCGAAGATGTTCTGGCGCGGGTCGAAGGCGTCAGTGACCATCATGCGTTGCGCCGTTTCCGGTATCAGCTGCATGAGGCCGCGGGCGTTGGCGGGTGAAACCGCGCGCGGATCGAAGTCGCTCTCGACGCGGATCACGGCGCGTACCAGCTCTTCGGGAATTTGATACAGCGTGGCCGCCTGCCGGATGTACTCGTCGAAGCGGCTGAAGCGCTCGGGCGAGTCGTCACTGGGCATGAAGACCGGGGCTTTGCGTTCCTTGGCGTACAGCTTGGCGCCTTGCGCGGGCCGACTGGTGAAGCTGATCGTGCCGTCAGCGTCGACCTGTTTGTAGATATCGGCGTAGACCGTGCCAGCCATGGTCGAGACTGCCAGCGCGCCCACGGTCGCCAAAATCAGCCGGGTCCTTCGTGGAGCGCGCGGCAGCGGGGACGAGTCGAGGGGCTTGCTCATTCTGCACAGCAATTCTAGGGGCTCGGGCTGGAGCAGTCCAACAAACGCGCCCCAGCCAGCAGACATTCCCGCTTTAGCCGCTCACCTACATTGGTTCTGTTGATGAGTGCCGGCTGGACCGTCTCTCTATCGCGCAGCACGCGCAGCACCGCGCGCCGCGCGTGCGGTGTCTGTACCCTCTCTTCTCTCTTCTCTCTGGGCCAAATCCACGAGCATGGCGTTTAGCGCGCTCTTTCGTCTCTTCTCGCTCGGTGCTCCTCTCGGTGCGCGCATAGCGCCGCACGCCTCTCGGTGCGCGCGTAGCGCCGCACGCCTCGCGCCGGGCGCGCGGAAGACAGCGCAGCCGCATGCCCGGAACCAAAACGAGCGATAAGTCTTGGAAGAACAGATCGCGATCTGCGAATGAGATGGCGGACCTACAAAGGCTGACCGCACAGGCGCATGCTTTTCAGGGGCGCAGCGCGAGCGGCCCAGCGCCTCCGTCCGAGCGTGCGCAAACGTGAGTCTCCAAACCGCGCGCCGCAGGCGCCGCCCGTCCTTTCCAACGCGGAAGAGAGCCCACGTGGCCAACTGAGGCGGCGCGGTGCTACCGCTCTCAGTCGTCGCCGGTCAGGTAGGTGTAGCTGCGCAGGGATTCTTCGTAGTGCTGCATCAACGTGCGCATTTGCACGTTGGTGAGACGACCCGCGCTGGTTGCGCGCTCCGCTTGGCGGCGAACGGCCTCGATCATATTTTCCGGGACGTACTCTACGTAGCGGAGCACGTCCGTCACGCTGTCGCCCTTGATGACGTGGCGGATCTGGTAGCCCTCGTCGCTCAGCGCGACGTGTACGGCGTGCGTGTCACCGAACAGGTTGTGCAGATCTCCGAGGATCTCTTGGTACGCGCCGTTCAGGAACATACCTAGGTAGTACGGCTCCTTCTCGTCGAAGCGATGCAGATCCAGTGAACCCTTCACGTCCTCGACATCGATGAAGTGATCGATGATGCCGTCGCTGTCGCAGGTCAGATCGGCGAGCTTGGCCGGCACCGTCGGCTCTTGCTCGAGGCGATGGATCGGCATGATCGGGAACAGGTGATCGATGGCCCAGATGTCCGGCGCCGACTGGAACAAGGAGAAGTTACAGTAGTAGATGGCAGACATGTTTTGCTCGAGGTGCTTGAGCTCCTCGGGCACGAAGCGCAGACGGCGCAGCGTGTGGTGGATCTTCTCGCAGCAGTTCCAATACAGGCGTTCCACCTGGGCGCGCTCACGCAGGCCGAGGTAGCCGTACTTGAACAGGCTCTGCCCCTCTTCTTTGGCTTGGCTGGCGTCGTGGTAGCTCTCTTGCACGTTCTTCGGCTGAATCCCGCAGTACGTATCGAACAGCTCCTTCAGCAGCCGATGCGACTCCGGCTTGGGTTCGACCGGTTCGCCGAAGCGTACTTCGTTCGCGCCCACGACCTCGAAGACGAGCACCGAGTGGTGCGCCGCGACCGCGCGCCCGCTCTCGCTCACGATCGTCGGCACCGGCACGTCTGCCTTGACGCAGGCGGCCTGAACGTGGGCTACGACGTCCGCCGCGTATTCCTCGAGCTGGTAGTTCTTGGAAGCGTGAAAGTCGGTCTTGGAGCCGTCGTAGTCGACGGCCAGGCCGCCGCCCACGTCGATGTAGCCCATCTTGCAGCCGAGCTTGGCCAGCTCGACGTAGATGTTCGACGCTTCCTGCATCGCGTTCTTGATCGG
This sequence comes from Polyangiaceae bacterium, assembly GCA_035273265.1. Lineage (GTDB taxonomy): Bacteria > Myxococcota_A > Polyangia > Polyangiales > Polyangiaceae > PMG-095. Next base: position 921 of record DATEPG010000544.1, on the reverse strand, counting down.
GATGATGCTCGAGATTTGGCTGCCGATGTGGAAATGCAAGAGCTGCAGGCAATCGAGCAGATTGCGCTCGGTCAAGCGATCGACGACTTCGATCATCTCCGAGGTGGTGAGCCCGAATTTCGCGCGATCTCCAGCCGAATCAGCCCAGCGCCCCACACCCTTGGTCGTCAGCTTGGCGCGCACCCCGAGCTGCGGCCTGATGCCGAGCTTCTCGGAAGCCTTGAGCACGATGTCGAGCTCTTCCAGGCGTTCGAGCACGACGATCACCGTCTTGTCGAACTTCTGCGCGAGCAGCGCGGTCTCGATGTAGCTCGAATCTTTGTAGCCGTTGCAGATGATCAATCCGCCGACGTCTTGCATCGCGGCGAGCGTGATCAAAAGCTCGGGCTTGGAGCCCGCTTCGAGCCCGAAGTTCCACTGCCGGCCGCTGGCCACGACCTCTTCCACCAGGTGACGCTGCTGGTTGACCTTGACCGGAAACACGCCTCGATAAACGCCCGCGTACTCGTACTCCGCGATCGCTTTCTGAAAAGCTTCGTTGATCAGCTTGATGCGATGGCCAACGATGTCCGGGAAGCGGATCAAGAGCGGTAACTCGAGGCCACGCGCCTTCAGGTCTTGCGTCAGCTCGAACAGATTGATCGTCTTGCCCTGCTCGGGGCTGGGCGTGACCTCGACGTGTCCGCGTGGATTGACGTGGAAGTATGGCGCGCCCCAGCCTTGGATTTGGTAGCGCTGCGTACTGCGCTCGGTCGTCCATTCACCCGGGCCGTTGTCGATCTCGACGCTCAAGCGTCGGGTGGATTCCGCATCGGGAGGCGTGGGCGAAAAGCTGACGTGTTGTGCCATTGGTGTTTTGGTGCCGCGGAATATAGCCGGTAACGCCCGCTCGGGGGACCAATATTCGGTGTCTTCCGTGTG
>DATEPG010000543.1:0-16248 GCA_035273265.1 Polyangiaceae bacterium | reverse complement strand
CACGCGCCGTAAACGCCGCGAAGTCGTGGGGAGAGGCGCGCGCTCTCAGGCCAGAAGTTCGTCGATGCCGCCCGAGCCGCTGCCGTCCCCGAAGTTCTCCGTCCAAGCACTCTTGTCGCGAACCGCAGCCGCGATCAGCGTGTTGAACAGCCGGTTGTTCGTGACGCCACCCGCGTCCACGTAAGCGCCCTGCTTCAGGTAGCCACCCGCGTTGCCGGCGATGATCGTCGGCACGTTCTTGAAACTGTGCGTCGGCCCGTCCGCAATGTGGTTCGTCCACATGATCATGGATTTGTCCAGCAGGCCGCGCGCCTTGAAGTGATCGATGCCGTGGAGCAGTGTCCGCATGCGTAGGACGTCGATCTCTGCGTGGGCGTCTTCGGCGGTTTGGTTACTGCCGATGGCGGAGTCCGATTGTACGCGGTGGCTGATGTGATGAAACGGCCAGTTGAGCCCCTCGTTCGAGGGCACTGCGTACTTGGTCGCGTCCGTACCGTCCCCGTGTTGCAACGTCGCGACACGGTTGAAGTTGCAGGCAAATGCCAGCGAAACCAGCTCCAGGTGCAGCTTGGCGACGTCCTCAATCATGCCGTCCGTGCGGAAGGCGTAGCCGTCTTTGTAGGCCGCAAGTTCGCTAGTTGCCAGGCCGTCTTGTGTGCAAGCTAGGCCCATCTGGCCCATCTTGATTTCGGCGTCACGGATTGAGTCGAAATGCTGTTCCAAGCGCCGCTTGTCGGCGGTGCTCAGCGCACGCAAGCCTTTCATGCGATTCAGTTCGGCGCGCACCAGATCGTTGACGCTCTTGCGGCTGCTGAGGAGCTCCGCTGCCGCGTCTTCAGCATCGGTCGTCGTGTCGCCGGTGCCCGTGGTGAGGCCGATCAGCCTCGAATACAAGGTGTACGGGTTGTCGTCCGCGGAACGAACCTGACCGGCCCCGGCGCCTTTGAATGAGATGCGTTCGGCAATGTAGCCGTTCCTGCGATTGCCCGCGTAGAGAGTGAGTGGATCGTTGCCCCCGTTGTTGACTGCTTGAGCGATCAGCATGTCCGCAGAAATGCCGGTCGAGTAAGCGGTTCCGCCGCCCCCGCCCGCCGGGGACGCGGTCAGCGACTGACACAAGCCTTGCGAGTGCCCGCAGTTGGTTGGAGCGGCCATCGGAAAATTGATGTTTTTGACGAACAGCAGCTGATCGGCGTGCGGCGACAGCACGGCGGTGGCCTTTTCGGGGGCTGCCGCCAGGGAGGCAACACTGAGCGGTCCTGCCTCGTCGGGGAAAAACCGATTGCCGACCACCCCGCAGGCCGTGACGATGAACAAGCTGAAGACGGGCGGGGCGTCAGCGGCCCAGGCCGAGCGCTCTGGAAGCCCTTCCAAGAACGGCAACCCGACTGCAAATGCACCGGCGCGCAGGAACGCGCGTCGGTTGATCGTGGAGCGGCGGGTGAAGGGCAGGGGGGTGAGGTCGCTGCCGAGGGCGGCCGAAGGCTTGGTTTTCACTGAGCACCTTGATCGTGATTTCGGAAAGAGTCGCTCTTGACCAGCTCCGTGAGCACCTGTTTGACCGAGCCTTCCGCAGAACGGCTGACGGTGGCAAGCTCGCTGAGCAGCGGAAGGTCACCCTCGACGATGTCGCGCTGGAGGCCGAAGCTGGCCAGCTTCTTCGCGTAGCAGAGGTGGGCTTGCTCGCCGTCGGCCATGGCCTGCATCAGGCCACCCGCGTCCGAAAAAGCCTTCGTGCCATCGCTGAATTGGTACGCCCCGCTGCTGTCGATGGTCAGTCCGTCGTTCTCCGTGTCGCGGTATTGACCCATCCCGTCGAAGTGCTCGAAGGCGAAGCCGACCGGGTTGATCAGCTGGTTGTGACAGGCACCGCCGCAGCCCTTGGTCAGCGAGGTGATGCGTTCGCGATTGGTCTGGTTCTCCTTCAACGGGGGGATCGGCGGAAGCGCTGCCGCTGGCGGCCCGAGGGACGCGCACAAGATATCGAGGTTGATGCTGGCTCCGCGATGGATGGGATCGGGATCGCCGTTCAGCCCGTTGAGCGTCAGAAACGGCAATTGCGAGAAGAAACCGACACGCTGAGGCCCCAGGTCCTCCTCGGTCAGGCCGCTGCCCGAATGGCTGAGCCCATACAGCTTGGCCATCCCCGGGCCCACGAAGCCCGTCGTCGAGGTCAAGATGTCCCTGACGCCCAGGCCTTCGTTGAATATCTTGTCGAAGAATAAGTATGAACTGGCTTCGTACTCGGCGTTCAGCGAGCTGCGATACGCCGGGACACCGACCTTGCTAATCGTTCCGATGCGCGCGAAGTGCAAGAGCTCACCGTGGAACTCGCGCATCGCGGCTACCGCAGAGGGTTCGTCCAGCATGGTGCTGGCGACCTCGGCTACTGCCTCGGGCGTCGTCAGATCGCGCGCCATGTCGAGCAGCTCATCACTCGGTGTGGTGCCGCGCAGCCACAGCGAGAGCTTGGCCGCCACCTCGTAGCCCGTGAGCGGTGTGCCGCTCGGCGAAAGCTCGCTACGGTACAGGAAGTTCGGAGATTGTAGGAGTGCGCGGATGACCAAAGCTGCGCCCTTGGCGAACTCGCTCTTGCTGCCAGACATGGCGCTGCCCGTAGTAAAGAGCGTGCTGTACGCGCTGACTTCGGTCGCGCTGAGTGGTCGCCGGTAGACGCGGCGTCCCACGGTCCGAATGAACCCCGCGGCGTCCGTGCCGGGGTACACTTTGCTGAGCATGCTCGAGGATGCCGTGACCTGATCGGCCAACGCTTCCGCAGCAGTTTGGAAATCTGCCCAGGACCGTTGGTTGACGTCGAGCACGAGCTCGTTGTTCGAAAAGTCGGTCGTACCCGCCACCGGGCTCTGGAAGCTTCCTTCGAGCCCCGACGGATTGCTGAGTCTCAGGATGTCCTGCACGCTCTGGGCCCACTGGGCGTTGGTCAGGCGTACGACGCGGTAGTACTGCGGCGCACCCGTGAGCTCGATTGCCGGCACGTTGGACGAACCGCCGGTTCCAGCGTCGCCGCCGTCGCTCTGCCCGCTGGCGCCCGCATCCTCCGGGCTGGCATCGCCGCGCGAGTTGTATTTGGGCGGATCGGCGCAGGCGGCGAGCGCGGCGAGCGAAAGCGTCGTCCCCAGCGTTCTCAGGGAACGGCTAGAAAACCTTGGAATTAGACGAAAAGCTCTCGCAATAGTTCGCACGCGGTTCGTCAATCAAACGGCCGGTAAGGGAAATAGCTGCGTGTCAAAATGTTTTCCGCGGTGGACAGAAAGCGGGACGCCCTAGGGTGTCTGTGGAGGAGAATGTACGAGTTGTGCGTTGTAGGATTTCATCAACGCTCGGTAAACCCAGTTGCCGATGACTTCCGAGCCGATCGCGGTGGGGTGGGTGAGATCGGCCTGGCCCAGGCCGCGGCGCACCCAAGTGGGCATGGAACGGGCACCGCCCATCGCGGTGTAGGTGTCGAAGAACGCGCAACCGAGTTCGGCAGCGGCCCGCCGCTGTTCTTCGACGATCGAAGGAATGACCCGCATGCTGACGATTTCGTCGCCGACCTTGGCAGCGCGATCCATGGCACCGATCACCAGACAACTCGACTCCGGAAGCGCGTGTTGGCCCTGCGCGATCACTTCCTTCATCGTTCGGTGGTAGTCGGCCATCGAATACAGAAACCCGTCACCGCTTTCATTGGCGCCAAACTGATAGATCAACAGATCTGGCTTACGGAAGCGGAGCTGCTCGGCCCAGTGCGCGTCGTCCGCTTTGTCCAAAAAGCGAATGCGCGCGCCCTGCACACCGATCGCGTCCACCACCACACCCGGGGTGTTGCGTTCGAGCACGACGCCGAAGGCACGAGTGACGCCCGTTTTGGTGTAGAGCTCGAACTCGTGCTCGCCGTCTGGCACGTGGAGCGTAAAATGCGCCGATTTCTTGAGCGGACCGCGCGTGTCGAGCGTGGCTCTCGGCACACCGTCTACGCTCACCTGCAGGGTGCCACCGTTCGGGTCTTCCAAATAGTCGAGCACGAAGCGCGCGACGTGCTTTCCGTAGGGTCCAGATTTTGCCGTACCGAAGCGCGCGACGGTATTGCGCTCCGCTTTGAACGAGACCCCGCCGAGCCCATACAAGCCGTCCTCTGCGTACGGTCCGACGATTCGGCTGACGCTCCAACCCGCGGTTGCGAAGCGCGACACGTCGTTGTGAAAGTAGGCGGGCCAGGCGTTGGCGATCAGCATGAAGCCGTGCCCGGCATCGCCGAACTCAGCTTGCAGCTTGCGTCGCAGGGTCCCCGACACCAAGTCGCTGACTACAATCGAATCACCGAAGTGCGCGATGCGCGTCACGGCCTCGGGCAGGCGCTGCGCCGTTCGCGTCAGCGCGCGGAAAAAGCCGGTCAAAGCCTGCCCTCCGGGATCGGCTAGTGGCAGCGGCGGCTCGGCCGCATCGATCGCTGGCAGCGCCACGTCGCCGGCTTGCTGCTTGCCCGTGAGTGTGTTTTGGGCTGCCTTCAGCGCGGCCGAATCGGGCTGCGAAAGCTCGCTGCGGGTCTCGGTACGACTGGTAATTTTGGCTTCTCCGACGGCCGGCGCTGGATCCAAGTGCGCGCGCGCCGGCGCCTCGTCCTGCGCCACTGGGTGCAAGATCCGCAGCTGGGCAAGGAACGGCACGTACTCCACCAACAGGGCCAGCCCAAGCACGGTACAGACCGCGAGCCAGGCGCGAGACGTGAACGGCTTCGGTCCGAACCAAGGGCCCGAAGGGCGCTCGGGCTCAGTTGCTGCAGGAGGCATCCGCGAGTTGCTTGCAGACCGCACGCAGCATTTTCAAATCGCGATCGGAGGCCTGACCGCTGCGCACCTTTTGTTGCAGTGTCGCCTTGGCGGAGAGCAGCTTGCTGCGGTCGGCATCTTGAGCGCTGCTCGGTGCGGGCTCGTCGTCGAACGGATTTTTGCGAACCAGGGTCGGGCCCGCGGTTTTCGCGGGGGCCTTGAGATCTTCGACCAGCTCTTCGCCGCCCGTTGCCGTGTTGCGCGGGGCTTGCGCGATGACTTTTCTGGGCGCGCTCGGCAGATCGCTGACGTTCACCGACTGCGCGTCGAGCGCGGTCAAGTCGTTCGCGGCTTGCTTGCGGCGCACCGAATCGACATTGGTGGCGCGTGCGATTTGGTCCAACAGCGCACGCTTCTGCGCGGTGTCCTGGCTGGCTGCGGCTTTGGCAAACAGCGAATCGGCCCACGCGCCCTGGATCTGACGGTAGTCCGCGGTCTTGCGGGCATTGCTGGTCTGGGGGATCTCTGCCGCCTTGCGCACCGCCGCATCGATTGCGCCTTTGTCGAGCAGCGCTTTGGCCTCCTGTAGGATCCGCGTCGCCGAGTCGACAGCGTCCGCGTTGGCAGCGATCTCTGGTTCGGTGGTGCTGCTCCGGGTAGCGATCACCAAGGCCAACGCCACGACGATCGCTGCAACGCTGCCGATGGCCAACAGCTTCATGCCGGAGGACAGCCCGCCCAGCGCAGATGGAGTGTGCGGTAAGGGCGTGAGCGAAGCCCCGCCCAGAGTGAGCGCGCTGGCTCGCTGACTTTCGTCGGCGCCCGGCACGTAGATGTCTCCGGCGGGAATGAACTTCAAGATCACGTCACCCAGCTCGATCATGTCACGTGCGTCCAGCAGCGTGCGCGGCAGCTCGACGCCGTTCACGCGCACGCCGTTGGCGCTCTCGCGGTCGACGATCTCGTAGCGGCCGTCGCCCAGCGGCTGAATCTCCGCGTGAACACGGCTCACCGAAGGATGGTTGACCGAGACGTCACACTCTTCACCGCGACCGAGCACCAATGGCTGGTCTTGAGTGAGCGGGAACTCGGCACCCACGGTCGGCCCTACCACCATCACCAAGCGATCGGGTTGGCCGAGCAAGGCTTGGCTGCGTGGGGCTGCCGGCATGGTGACGGCTTTATCGAACGTGACCGGGTCGACGATCGAGTCGTCCAACACCTGCAAGCGGTAGTCACCGAGCTGCACCAAGTCCCCGTGGACGATCTCGTGCTTGTCGCTGACCCGCTGACCGTTGACGTAGCAGCCGTTGTAACTGGTGAGGTCGACCAGCAGCCAATGCTCGCCTGGCTTCGTCAAGCGCGCATGACGGCGCGAGATGTTTCGCTCGGTCAAGCGAACGGTGTTCTCCTCGGCCCGTCCGATTGTATAATCGTCACGAACGAGGTGGACGACGGTCTTGCTCGCCTGGTCGTCCTCGATCGTCAGCTTCCACATCGGTGCGCCCACATGCCTCGTCGCAGTTGTTTCGTCTTCGAAACGGCTCTACCGGCGCAAGGCCGTCGCTAAATTTGTCACGGTTCTGTGTGGGTTTAAAGTGCCGTCATGGGTGCCCGGCCTATTTCAGGCGCGAAAGGCGTACAGTGCGTCATTTACTGCAGGTCGGGCGGCTCGGATTCGAGGATTCTTCCGCGTCGGGCAGACGCGGTTCGTTAGCAGGACTAGCACCCGGCCGGCATCCGGGTCGCACCAAAAGCTGGTCCCGGTGAAGCCCAGGTGACCAAAACTGCGCTCGCCGGCCAGGCTGCCAGCAGAGGACTGGTCGGCCGATTTACTGTCGAACCCTGCCCGCAAGCTGCCGCCGGCGCGCTCCTTCAGCAAGGGCGAGATTCGATCGGCGTCGAGCCAGGCGGAGCAGCGCCCGAACTGCGCGTCGAGCAGCGCGGCTCCAAAGCGTGCCACACCGAGCGCGGTCCCAAATAGGCCGGCGTGACCGGACAGGCCATGCCCGGACAACGCCCAGGCGTTCTCGTCGTGCACGATGCCGTGCACTTCACCTCCGCGAAAGGGCACGGTTTCAGTGGGCATGCAGCGCGCCGCGAAGCCCGCCCCGCGGGCACGCAGAACTCGCGCCGAGCCCACCTCCAGTCCGAGTGGCGTACACACCTCTCGATCGACGACCTGGTCGAGCGCGAGTCGCTCGAGACGCTCGACGGCCAAGCCGACCAGCGCAAAGCCCAGATCGCTGTACACGGGAGGATGTCCATCGGCAGGCGCCGGCACTCGGCATTCGGGCCGGCGGCCGTGCACGGCCTCGTGAATCGCGCTGGCTCGATCGAGGGGCAGACCCCCGAGCAACGGAGCAAATAAGGGGCGGTGTGCCTCGAGCCCGGCGCGGTGGGAGAGCAAGAGCAGGACACTCGCCGAGCCGGTGAGCGTGCCCCGAGCTTCCGGAAGCAGATCATGAAGCGGTGTCTCGAAGCTCAATCGACCCTGCTGAACGAGGCGCGCCACGGTGACGGCCACGAACGACTTCGTGATCGAGGCGAGGTCGAAAAACGCGCGCGCACCGGCCGCGCAGGCTCGATCCCTGAAAGCCGCTCCCTCGGCGAACTCGAAACCCGTCTTGCCCACCCACCCGGTGGCCACCGTTGCGGATGGGGCCACCGCCGGCACAATCACGAATTGTCGTGCAATTTCAGATAGGGGTGAATGTGGCATCATGTCAGGCAGCGGATTCACGAAGATCGAAGCATTTTGGCATCTGGGTGCTGCACCGGTATTGTGAAGCTGCCGTAAACGGATTGGAAGGCGAGAAGCGATGGCCGAGTTTACTTGGGAAGCCCGTGGCCGGACCGGCGAGGTCCGCAAGGGCGTCATGGAGGCTGAGAACGAAGAAGCGGTGAACAACCGCCTTCGTCAGCAGCAACTCGCGCCGGTCAAAGTCAAAAAGAAGAGCCGCCTGAGCGAGATCAAGTTCGGCAGCCCCAGGGTCAACACCAAGGATCTGGTGACCTTCACCCGGCTGTTTGCAACCATGATCGATGCCGGCTTGCCGCTGGTGCAGTGCTTGGAAATCTTGGGTTCACAACAAACCAACCCAGCTTTCGGTACGATCTTGAAGGACGTGCGCAACGCCGTCGAGCAAGGGGCGACGTTCAGTGAAGCGCTCAAGCGCCACCCCAAGGTGTTCGACGACCTGTTCACCAATTTGGTCCACGCCGGTGAAGTCGGCGGTATTTTGGACGGCATCATGAGCCGTCTGTCCATCTATCTGGAGAAGCGCCAGAAGCTCGCGCGCCAGGTGCGCGGCGCGCTGGTCTATCCGTCGGTGGTGGCCGTAATCGCGGCCTTGGTAATGACGGTGCTGCTCACGTTCGTGATCCCGGCGTTCGAGGGCATGTTCAAGGACTTCGGGGGCGGCAAAGCGCAGTTGCCCTGGCTGACCCAAGTCATGGTCGCCATCTCGCACAACTTCGTGAGTTACTTCCCGTTCATCGCCGTGGCGGTGGGCTTGTTGGTCGTTGGCTTTGGCTACATGAACCGCACCCCGCGCGGCAAAGAAGTGGTGCATCGCACGATCCTGAAACTGCCGATCATTGGCGCGGTATTGCGCAAGATTGCCGTGGCGCGCTTCACACGCACGCTGGGCACTTTATTGCAGTCCGGCGTCCCGATCTTGGATGCGCTCGAGATCTGCGCGGTCACCGCCGGCAACGTCGTCATTCAGGCCGCCGTGATGCACGTGCGCCAGAGCATCAGCGAAGGCAAGAACATGGCCGAGCCGCTGACCGAGACCAAAGTCTTCCCCGACATGGTCGTGCAGATGATCGCGGTCGGCGAGCAGACCGGTGCGCTCGATCAAATGCTCAACAAGATCGCGGATTTTTACGAAGAGGAGACGGACGTGGCCGTCGGTGCACTGACCAGCGCGTTGGAGCCGATCATGATGGTCGGCGTGGGCGGCATGGTCGGCGTGGTGCTAATCGCCATGTATCTTCCGGTGTTCTCGCTCGCCGGCAACATCAAATCGGATTGATCGGAAGCGCCAGGGATCGCGCGCAGCATGCGTCTCAAACTCGGCATTCCCGAAATGCTCGGTTCCGCCCTGCTGGCGCGGCGCTTGGCTGGGCTGACCGCGGCACGTCTGCTGCTCCTGTCGCTGTCCTTGGTGTTGGTCGGCGCCTTCTATCTGCGCGGCAAATTCGGCTTCCAATCGTTCACGCTGCGGGTGGCGCTACAGACCTTCGGTCTCTCGTTCGCTCTGACCGGCGCGTATGCAGCCTTGCTGCGCAAGGGGAAGCACCTCGAGCGGCTCGCCGAGGCGCAGTTGGTCATCGATCAACTCACCTGGACGGTGGTCGCGTACCTGACCGGAGGCGCCTCCAGCGGAGCGACCTCTTTTTATGGTCTGTCGTGCTTGGTGGGCGCAAGTCTGCTCGGGCTGCGTGGTGCGTTCCTGGCCGCGTTCTCGGGCGCGCTTTGCTACGGCAGCCTGGTGTTCGCCCTGCAGCGCGGGCTGCTGTCCGCGCCACGCGATCAAGCGCCCTCGATCTACCACCTGTCGACGGACGAGCTGGCCTTCTATCTGCTCGTGAATTTCCTGGTTTTGATCGTCGTGGCCTTGCTCGCGGGCACCTTGGCCGATCGCCTGCGTTGGACGGGTGGGGAACTCGCGCTGGCCACCGAGCGCGCTGACCAGGCCGAGCGCATGGCGGGGCTCGGCCGACTGGCAGCGGGCTTGGCTCACGAAATTCGCAATCCCCTCGGGTCAATCGCGGGATCGATTCAGTTGCTTCGCACGGCGATCGGGCTGTCCGAGGAGGACCAGCGCCTGTGCGACATCATCCAACGCGAAACCGGGCGTTTGAACGATCTGGTGACCGATATGGTCGACCTCTCCAAGCCCAAGAAGCCGATGTTCGCCAGCGTCGACGCCGCGCGCGTGGCGCGTGAGGTGGTGGCGCTGACGGCGCGCAGCGGTCGCGCGGTGTCCGATGTCGAGGTCGCCTATTCCGGCATCGAGGCTGCGCCGATTTGGGCAGACGGTGCTCAGCTGCGGCAGATGATCTGGAACCTGGTGCGCAACGCCGTACAAGCCAGTAGCCCCGGTGACGGCGTGGAGGTTGCCGTCGAGATCATCGCTGGCAGCACCTGGCTGAGCGTTTCCGATCGCGGCGTCGGCATCGACGAGGCCGCGCGCGAACGTCTGTTCGACGCTTTCTTCACCACTCGTTCGCAAGGCACCGGCATGGGTCTCGCGGTGGTGAAGCGAATAGCGGACGAGCATGCCTTTTCGATCACGGTGGACAGCAGCCGCGGCCGGGGCGCAACCTTCCGCGTCAACTTGGGTGCGCCACGGGCCTCGCAACCTCCGCCCGCGGCCTGATTGTCGGGGTAACCGTGAACGGCGGACCATGTGCCGGCCTTGCCACAGCGTGCGCCCGGGATGACGGTCGCCCTTCGACCGTGTCATTGGAATGTCAAGTTGCTGATTGATTTCCGGTATTTACGCAGAATCAGCCGACTCGAATGAGGAGCGAGAAGCTTTGGCACCCCACTTGCGTATCACTGTCCGAGAACGCAGATAGGTAACCGAACTCGAGAGCAAAGCCATGATCAACATCCGACGCAAAGTTCCCGTCCTTGCCACCCTGGCGCTGGCCCTTTCGTTGTCCTTCCCGGCGTTCGGCGCAGAAGCCGAAAACTTCGTCAAGGGCAAGCATGGTGAGCTCACGGACCTCGTCAGCAAGGCCAAGTCGGCGGAGGACCAAAAGAAGCTCGATGCCGCGTTCGACGCCGTGTTCGACTACGAAGGTCTGGCCAAATCCACGCTGAAGGACTCCTGGGAGCAGCGCACGTCCAGCGAACGCTCGGAATTTACCAGCTTGCTCAAAGATTTGGTGCGTAACGCCTACCGCCGCAACATCAAAAATACCCTTGGTTACGAGGTGGATTACAAGGGCGAGCAAGACGCCGACGCCGGCAAAGTCGTGCGCACCGTCGCGCACAACAAGAAGAACTCCCGCGAAGAGCCGGTCAGCATCGATTACGTCGTCCACCAGGTCGAAGGCAAATGGCTGATTGCCGACATCGTGACGGAAGGCTCGAGCTTGGCTCGGAACTACCGAAACCAGTTTCGGAAGGTGATCGAGAAGAAGGGCTTCGACGAGTTATTGAAGCGAATGCGGACCAAGCGCGACAAGGGCGGGGAGGTCGGCTGATCCCCTGCAAAAATAGCGCGCTTTTTCGGGCGTGAAATTGCCCGCGGGGGGCGCCTGACTGGTACGATCGCCGGACCTTGGGTCCGTCTCGGAATCCGTCCAGCGCTCCGCCTCGGGCGTCAGCGCCAGCGCCCCCGGTGGGGGAGCCCGTCCGGCTAGCTGCGTTCGCGTTGGGCGACGAGCAACGGGTGCCGCTGCGACTAACGGTGACCCGCGGCGTGCTGGGCATCGAGCTCTACGAACCGATTGAGCTCGGTCCGATCGACGTTGCGCAACTGTCAATCACGCTACCCAACCTGAAGTTCCCGCTCGACTTGAGCGGCGGGGTACCCCACTTCCGCAATCGTCGCGGTGAACTCGAACATGCCGTGCTGAAGAGCACGCTGACGCGCCTGGCCCGCTACTTCGAAAGCCGGCTCGGGGACGTGCTCGGTGCGTTGGTGCGGCCGGTGGCAGTGTTTGCTCGTCCGCAAGGGATTGGGGTGGGCTTAGTGGCGCACGGCCGGGCGTTGGCCTTCGACTTGTTGTGGGTGCCCGACGAACGCCACGCCCGCTTCGTGGTCAGTGACGCGCGTGGCGTCGGGTTACCGGGAGCAGCGCTCGGCTTTGCCTTACGCGCGCTCGACTGCGTGTTCGCTGGCCTGGGTGTGCGGAATGGACGCGTGCTCTCGATTCCAGATGCCGGCGCCAGCTTGGCTCGCGTGCTGTTTCCGGCGGTGGGCGCACGCGCGCCGTCGGCGCGGCGTGTCCGCTTCGGTGCGCTGAGCATCGACGGCAACGAGGCTCGAGTCGAGCTCGATTCGAGCTTCGCTCCGGGCGAGCTCACGCCGCAGGGCACGCGCGCGTTGGAGCTGGCGCGGCTGGTCGCTAGCGCGGATGACGCGCTTTCGTGCGGCGCCGCCGACGAAGCGCGCGCCGGCTATTTGCTGGCGCTGGAGCAAGCTCCGCGGCAGCCGGAGCTGGTGCGCTTGATCGCGGACATCGATCTGCAGGTGCCCGAGCGCGCGGAGGCGGCGCTCGGCATGGTGGTCGAGAGCTTGCCCGCCACGCGCGCTGGTATTACCGGCGCAGAGCTATTGTGGCGGATCGGCGATTTCGACGGCGCGCGGCAGGCGTTGAGCGAAGCGGCTGGGCTCGAGCACTATGCGCCGCTGGCCGCGTTGTTGTGGTGCCGCTGCGCGGAGCGCGATACCTCGGCGCTCGAGCGACGCAATGCACTGGACCGCGCTGTCGCGCTTTCTCCCGGTTTGGAGTTGCCCCGTTCGCGACGTTTTGCAGCACGCTTGGGCCACGGCGATAGCATCGGCGCATTGGCCGACGCCGAACATCTCGAAGCCATGACGGCGGGCGCGCGGGGCAAGCACGAGGGCAATCTGCAAGCGGCGCGCGCTTTCTTCGCCGCGGGCTTCGTGCGCGAGGCACGTCGCTGCTTCGAGCGCGCGCTGCGCTACGCGCCGGACGACGCGCGCGCCACGGCAGGTCTCGCGCGCGCGTTGCTCGAGAGTGGCCAACGCGAACGAGCCACGACGCTCTTGGCGCGCGCGGTCGCGCTGTCCGAGCGCAACGGGCAGCCTGATGCGGATGCTTTGATCGACTTGGCCATGGTGCTGGCCTCGGACCTCAAGGATCTCCCGCAAGCCATCGCCCGTGCACGCCAGGTTTCCGCGTCCTCCCCACGCTACGTCGAGGCTCGCCGTTTGGAAGCGCGCTGGCGCGCCGATTTGGGCGATATCGCCGGAGCTTCGCTGTGCTTTGGCCGAATGCGTGAAGCCATCGAATTGAGCGTCGAGCCGCCGGTCAGTGTGGCGCAGTTCTTACTCGAGGCGTCCGAGTTCGAACACGACACGCAGCGCGATGTCCTTGCAGCCGAGCGCCACCTGGCGATCGCGCTGCGCGTGGCGCCGCGCGACGCGCGAATCGCCGAGCGCTATCGCCAAGTGGCCGCCGAGGCCGCGCTGGTGACCCGTGCGCAGAGGCGCGGATAGTCAGCCGAAGATCGCGTGCCAGGCCCGTTCGAGTTCGGCCGCCTCGTGGCCGGGCAGCACCGCACACAAGCGGAGTGGTGACAGTGACGTCCCCAGCGCCGAGCGTGGCACGCACTCCAGTGCCCGTGCCAGCATTTCGGGAAGGCGGCCCACGCCGACCGCGACTGCGCTGACCGCCGCCACGTCGGTGCGTACGGTGCTTGCTCCGGCGGCGCGCAGGAGCTCTGCGGTCGTTCCGAACTCGGGTACGCTGGTCAGAGACAACAAAAGATTCGTCTGCCCATCGAGCCACGCGTCGCGCACTGGGATGCCAGCGGCGGTGACCACTTGCAGCAACGCGGCACTAGCCGCTTGGGGCGCGGTCAACCAAGCCAATTTGTAGTCGACGACAATCGCCGCCCGTTCGACCGAGCTGGGTTCGATGCGTGTCTCGCGGCCCGTGCCCCGCTCGGCGAAATCTGCGGTCTTGCGTGCATGAATCACCACTCGGTGCCGCTTGGCCCAAGCCACGGCTCGCGCATTCAGCACTTTTGCGCCGGATTCGGCCATCTCCTGCATCGTTTCGTAGTCGATCGTGGGCAGATGACGCGCGCCTGCGACCGAGCGCGGGTCAGCGCTGTAGATGCCGTCCACATCGCTATAGATTTCGCAGTGCTCAGCGCCCAGAGCCGCCGTCAGCGCGACCGCCGTGGTGTCCGAGCCTCCGCGGCCCAAGGTCGTGATCTCGCGCGCCTGGCTCATGCCCTGGTAGCCCGCAACGATCACCACCCGACCGCGCGCCAGTTCATCCCAAATGCGCTGCGGCCGCACCTCGACGATCTCGGCATCGAAATGGCGATCATTGGTAATGATTCCAGATTGCGAGCCAGTAAAGCTCACCGCGTCGATGCCCAAGCTCGTGAGCGCCATCGAGAGCAGGGCCATGGTCACGCGCTCGCCGGTGCTGACCAGCATATCGAGCTCTCGCCGCGGCGGCTCAGCCGCCAAACTGCGCGCCAGAGACAGCAGGTTCTCGGTCGTCTTGCCCATGGCGCTGACCACCACCACCACCTCTAGTCCAGAGCCGCGCGTGGCCGCGACGTGGCGCGCGACCTGCTGGATCTTCTCCGGATCGGCGACCGAGGATCCGCCGTACTTTTGAACGACGATGGCCAAGCTCCGATGACCGCTAACACGCAGCCAGGATCGGGGCCAAAATCTAGGCTATCTGTGGCAGTACGGAGATCAAGTGGCGCTGGGCTCGAAGCTGACCACGCCAAATCCGCCTACCGCCCACAGCCGACTGCTCGGCGCGTGCCAGCTGAGGGAGGAGACTTTGGCCCACTCGCCGCGCTCGATCGCGTCCGAGGGCGAGTGTTCGGCGGCGACGTCCAAATGTGCGATGCATTCGGCCTCTGCGCGTTCCGGATCGATCAGCAAGAGATCGCTCTGATCGCTCGTTTCGCGGTAGACGGCGGCGAAGAAGCGGGGGCGACCGGCGAGCAGCGCGCCGGCTATGGCCGTGGTGCTGGCGGTGCCTGCGACGCGGCGAAAATTTTCGCCAGCATCGGACGAGACCAAGAGCGCGCGCCCACGTTCACCCAGGGCCAGGCAGCCGCTGGCCGCAGCCAACAGCGGGCCAGCGCTCTGCGCGACCGTCAACGCAGCGCCGCTCAGTGGCACGCTGCTTCCCGCGCCGTGATCGAGCGTGAGCAGCGTGCGCGCACGACCGCGACCGAGCAAGATGGTCGCGCTCTCGCGGGCCACGGCCAAGACCTTGCCGTCGAATTCGAGCCGCTCGAAGCGATCGCCCGCGTCGAGCACATCCAGCAGGGGGCCGTCGTGCAGCCAGAGCAGGACGCGCCCCTGACGATCGCTGAGCGCGCCGCCGAACGACAGCTGCGCGCGCATTGCGGACGGCGCGCGCAATTGCTCCCGGAAACGCGTCAGCTGTTCGGCTTGTGAAGCAAAACGCGCCCGACGAAACAGCTGGCCGCTCTTCGTGCTGGCGAGGGCGATGTCTTGATCCGCTCCGACCAGCACCAGATCCGCGAGCGCGCTGCCGTCGACCGCGACGCGCAGCGGTTTGGCGGAGTCGCTCCGGAACCAAAGCAGATCGGAGCTGCCTGCGACCACGCCCTCCGCGCTCACCGCCAGCGCGGAGCAGGCTTCGAGAGCCGTCGCCGGGTGCAGCACTTGCCAGGGCAGGGCGGCCTTCGGTACGCGCGCCTCGTCGCTGGCAGTACCGAGCGAGATCTCACGCTCCGCGGCGATGCCCTCGGAGCCGTCGTCCATTTCTAGCGAGGGGAATTTGCTCTCGTCGACGGTGATCGAGCCATCGTCGAGGCCTTCGCTGCCGTCGTCGGGTGTGAGCGCGTCGGGCAAAGTGAGCCCGACGGCAGGATCTACTTCGAAGCCCGAGTCGCTGTCGTTTTCTTGCTCGCCGAGCGCGTCGTCGATGCCGACGATCGTGCCCAAATCGAGCTCGATCGGCTCGTTGTCGCCGATGCTTTCGCCGAGCACGTCGATCTCTTCACCGACGGCCAGATCGGTCGCTTCTTGGTCGTCGTTCCCGCCGTCTTCGAACTGATCGAGTTCGATCGGCTGATCGAGGTAGCTCTCTTCGTCGTCAGGCACTTTGGCGCGCAAATCCGGGAGACCCATCGTACGCCAGGATAGCAGCTTTCGTGATACGCTCCCGCCCGTTGCAACTCACGGAACTGCTCGACGATGGTCTGATTGTGCGGCGCCTTTCGGTCAAGAACGAGGACGTCGTGTACGTCAAGGGGATCTTCGAGGCGAGCGAGGGACTGTGTGCCATGTTTGCCGAACGCGGCGGAGAGCTGACGATTCTTGCGCCCGTCTCGCGTTCGCTCGAGTTGGACGTGGTTTTACGTGATCTTGCGCTCGAGCTCGATGGAGTGCTCGACGCGCTCGACGGAGCGCTCGACGACAGTGGGTGCTAAAGCCCCCGAGCCCGCCCCCCCGAAGACTCCGCCGAGCTGACGAATGCGCGCGAGGTGGATGCTTGGCGTTGCGAGGCCGGTCGCGATGTTTTAGGTTCCGCGCTTGATGCCGGAGCCGTTCGCGCCGCCCCAGATCGCCGCTCTGCCGTCGCCGGCTGAGCGCACGCCGTTGCCGCTCCCGCTCGAGGGGCGCACCGATCCGCGGGTGCTCGATGCCTGGTGTGAATGGTTGGGCGCTCTGGCGACGGATGCGGAAGCCGCGCTCGCGGCCGCAATCGCCTATCGCGAGCTCGATGGCGGAGCGCGCGATCGTTGGTTGAC
>DATEPG010000542.1:0-2914 GCA_035273265.1 Polyangiaceae bacterium | reverse complement strand
AGACCTATTACTGCCGCCAGAATTGACCAGTAATCAGTCGCATTAGTCCCTCGGTGAGTTCATCGAAAGCGGGCCGCCTCCCTAGGCGAGCCCGCTTTCGGCTATTTGGGGGAACCGTCGTGGAGTCTCGCTCTTGCGAGTTCGCAAGCGGCGAGTCCACGGCGCGTTCTGCTCGCCGGTCCCACACAAAAGCACTACGTCCGTGCACCGGTCACCCGGAATGCACGGACGTAGCAGGCAGAGGTCCCGTCTAGTGGCTCAGAAGCCGGCGCAGGTGTAGGCCGCGCCTAGCTCCGCGTCGCAGTTCGGAGACGCGGGGACGGCCGGGAGCCCCGGGAAGGAACAGTCCCAATTGGCAGCCGCTGGCGCGGTTTCGATGTTGCAGCGCATGTAAGCGTTCCACTCGCTGCCGCAGCCCAAATCGTCCCGAAAAAAGCTAACTTCGGACAGGCAGTAGTTGACGCAAGACACGTGCGAGATCCCGTCTTGCGAGCACTCGGCGCCCAGCTGCGCAGCGCAGCGATCCGCACAAACCAACGTGGCATTGTCGGAGCCGCAACGCGGCGACGAGCGCGTGGCCGTCACGCTCGTGGCGCGGCCGTGTTTCGGCGCGAGCGTCCAACTCAGGCTTCGGTTGGAACCAAAGGGCACGCTGAACGCGAAGACGTTGTCACCCGGCGCGAACGTCGCAGGCCGGGCGTGCTGCTTGTCGTTGGGGAGCGCGTTGCGCGGGCCGTAAGGAATCGACACGCTGACGCCGTTCTCGTTGCGGTAGCCGAAGCGCGCCGTGAGCTTTCCGCTCGGCCCTTCCTCGACGCACTCGACGCGCGGCACGATGGCGGCCTCACCGTTGCGATCCGTCTCGCGGTCGAAGAACGCGAGTTGCGGCTCGATGCGCGAAAAGATCGCGTAGTCCTCGCACGATAGGCCGGTCCAAAAGCCGACACCTGACAGCTCCAAGCTACCGCAGTCGTCGGTGAAAAGCGGCCCACCCGAATCACCGGCGCATGGGTTGGCGCGCGGTGCTTGCCCGTCGGTCTTCAGCAAATTCTTGCGAATCGCGGGGTCGAGCATGCCGGCGTTCGGATCGTCTGCGTGATAGTCGGCCGCAGTGGGCGAGCCGAGCAGCTTCACGGTCGCGCTGCGCTCGATGCCGGAGCCTTCGACCTGCGAGATGTCCGGAGTGAGCGCCTTGCTGCCACCCCAACCCGCGATGATCCCGCGCTTGGTCGAATCGCTGACGCGACGTCGGTTGAGCGGAATCGGCTCGAAGGGCAGCTCCCGATCGAGAAACAATACCGCCATATCGACGTAATTGACGCTCGCGTCGAACTGGGGGTGTACCACCGTCGTCTCGACGCGAGCCCATTTGGAGCGAGCGCCAGGCGGCGGGATCTCTGGCAGCGAATTTTGGTCGGTGAGGTAGTCCTTGCCAAAATAGACGAAGGTCTGACCGGGGATGGCATCCGCACGAATGCAATGCGCGGCCGTTACCACCATGCGTGAGTCGAAATACGTCCCGCTGCACAGCGTCGTGCCGCCGTAACCGTTGACGCGCACCGCCACCGCTTGCGGCAGACGTTTTTCCGTCTGGCCGCGAACGATGCCTTCGTTCTGCTCACCGACAGGCCCTTCCGCCACTCCCGGATCGCCGGCGACGCCCGCACTACAAGCACCAAGCAGCGAGCCTACAAAACCCAATGCAGCGACACGGAACTTCACGTTGGGACCCTCCAGGAGTTGAGTCAGATAGTAGTGCAATCGAGAGACCAGTGAACAGCACATCCATCAAGGCCGTTTTCACGTGTAGGCAACAGTCGCTGTTGCACGAGTCGCGCGACGTGTGCACGACTCGGATGCGGTGCGCACAAGTCGTGCATTCGACAATAGCTCTTCGGACACGAAATAGCCGAAAGCGGGCTCGCCTAGGGAGGCGGCCCGCTTTCGATGAACTCACCGAGGGACTAATGCGACTGATTACTGGTCAATTCTGGCGGCAGTAATAGGTCTTCGGCGTCAGCGGTTGGTCGTTCTTGAGTTTGCCGTTCGAGTACACGTTGTTGGCCGCGCAGGTGCACGGGGTGCCATTGATGTTGGTGAGGCTGAGCTTTTGGCAGATCTCGCTGCCCGTGGTCTGACCGGGGGGATTGAGATTGCCCGTGGGATCGATCGTCACCGTGCTCGCGGTCGATTGGTAGGCAATGTAGGGGTTCGGGCCGTTGCCGGACATCCACACGAGTGCATTGCTCAGCTGCGCGACCTGAGGCTCGGTCAAGGCGCCGCCGCCCATGCTTGGGGGCTTGCCGACCTGGAAGGTGAACAGCGTGTCACACGCGCCGGGCGCCGTCGTCGCCGCGTCGTAGCCGAACACGTGCGGGACGAACGGGCACGAGCCGGCCCTCTGGCAGACGCCTTGATTCTTGAAGCCGGTGACGAGGCGGGAAGCGAAATTCCACGAGCTCATCTTGACGCCGTTGAAGACCACCTTCTGGTCCATGCGTGTGTCTTGCATCGCCAGAATCTCGGAAGTGATCGGACAGCTGCCGCCGCAGGCATTCTTGCCGGCCTGGGTGAGCCCGAGCACCTCCTGATAGTTGTAGCCGCGGTAGATGTAGAAATCGGTCGTGACCTGCCAGCGATGCAGTTCTTGCGAGATGGCGACCGCGAGCGCGGCGATGCCCGCGTTCGTGCCTTCGGGATTCGCACAGATGGCCGCGCTTTGCTCGGCGGTCAGCTCGGTTGCGGTCTCGGTCGAGCAGCCAGCGATCGATGACAGAGCAGCGGCAGCGACTATCAGGGGAACGAACATCTTCATTGGGGTAACCCTCCTTAGCGAGTTCGGAGAGACCTTTTGCAGCTAGCGTGCCGAGCAATTCGTCTTCTGCGCCTACTTGTAGGTGATTGAGCGCGTGCT
>DATEPG010000541.1:0-4028 GCA_035273265.1 Polyangiaceae bacterium | reverse complement strand
GCTCGAGCTTTCGATCGCGCGTCGCGCCTTTGGCTCGGAGTTCGGCGAGGTTTCTTGGTCGGAGCTTTCAGGCCGCGTGCCGGTATTGCCACCCGCGGCGCGGGCGGCGGCGGGCGAGGTGCTGCGAGCGGTCGGCATTTCGCAAGCACAGCGGCCGGCGGAAGCGGTGCGAGTTCTGGTCAACTATTTCCGAACCTTCGCGCCTTCGGCTGACGCGCCGCGCGCTTCGTCCGGGAGCGCTTTGTATTCGGAGCTCGCGCTGTCGAAGAAAGGCGTGTGTCGGCACCGCGCGTACGCGTTCGTGGTCACGGCGCTCGCGCTGGGCATTCCGGCTCGCTTGGTGCGCAACGAGGCGCACGCTTGGGTGGAGGTTTCGGACGGCTTGCAGTGGCATCGTGTCGATTTGGGCGGTGCCGCGAACCGCCTCGACTACGAGCAACACTCGAGTGAGCACCAGCACCAGCCGCCGGCGGATCCGTATCAGTGGCCACCGGGAAGCGAGGCAGGGGAGTCACTGACTGCCCAAGCATCGAATTCGGGTGCGGCGCGATCGGGTTCACCGGGAGCCGCAGCAAGCGACGCGCCGCCCAGCGCGTCAGCGCCGCAGCGGGTCGTTTCGTCTCCGTCCGCGGTGCCCGAGTCGGCCAGGCCGCGCGACGAGCCCCAGGCTCAAAATCAAGTCGCGGTCAGCAGCGAGGATCGCGAACTCCGCCGCGGCGCGCGCTTTCACGTGACCGGCATCGCGCGCGCGGACCAGGCCGCCTGTGCCAACTCCCGCGTCGACATCGCCTTACGCGACAAAGCAGGGGCCGAGCATTGGCTCGGTGCACTCGCCACCGATCAAGACGGAAAATACGATGGCCGCGTGGCCCTGCCCTTCGACCTGGAGGTGGGTGACTACACTGTCGTTGCGACGACGCCGCGCTCTGCTCAGTGCGGGGGGAGTGCACGCTAGGCCGAGTCGCTGATCTACTCGAACAGTTCCGAACTGTCCGTTGCTGTCGCCGCACGCTGCAGCCAGCTGTCGAGTTGAGTCCGCTCACTACAAGCCAAGATGCGCGCACGCGCTTCGGCGCTGGGGTTCAACCCGCGTACCTCGAGTACGGTCAGCACCGCGTTGGCTTTGGCTCGCGCTTCGCCTATCGCTTCGCCTCTTGCTTCGCCTATCGCCTCGCCTATCTTTAGGCCTATCGCTCTACCTTCGGCGATGTGCTTGAGCGCGAACTCGCTTTGAAATTTGTAACCTTGAGGGATCATTGCTTCAATGGCCTTTCTCGCGGCTTCGCCTAGGGCTGCGCTGATCAAGTCGAAGTATATCATGGCAATCCCCGTTTCAAGCCCTTCCAAGGCGGACAGTCCAGCCACCCCGATGGCGGTCGCCGTTGCTGGGTCGCCCCCGCCGTGCGCCAACGCGGAGAGCACGCTGAGTTCCGGAGACGCGCGAGCTACTGCTGCGTCAACGACTTTCGGAATTGCCTCGGCTGACAACACCACGGGCGTGAACATGGCCCCGTTTCCCAAGTCGATTGGACGAGCGCACCAACGAGCGACAGAAGGTCGTGGCGCGACTACCAATAGGCATACCCGACAGCGAAAGCGCGCACGAAGCAAGGCGGAGTACGCAGGCCAGCTATAGCGCTTTTCCTGGTCGCGCTCGAGCTGGACTTCGACTGCGATCACCAGGGGCTCGCTGCCTCCTGAATAACGAACCACCAGGTCTGCGCGGTATTCGGCGGGAAGCGCGGCCGTCAAATCCACGCTTTCGATCAGCGCAGGCTCTGCCGCGTTCACCGGTACTCCGAGCGCGTCCCGGAGCAGCTCGAGCGCCAACGTGGGTCGATTCTGGAACAGGAGTAGCAGCGCCGAGTGCTCGAGCGATAGGGCCATGGCGCCTGGGTCGGCGCGCTAGACTGGCGGGTTGCGAGCTTTTTTCGTGGGCTGCGCTCAAGCGTTGTTCGACGTTTCGACGTCGAACAGTGCGGCAAGCAGGGGGCGCGCCACTTCTCGCGCGGCAGCTAGGTGAATTGCACGCAGGGCATCTCCCGCGATCAGGCCATGTGCGGCGAGCCGGTCGTCGGTAGGCGTGTTCTCGCTGTTGCGGGCGTCACTCTCGAAGTCTGCGAGTTGTTGTGCGGCTTGGCGAGCGAGCTCGTGGCGAGCTTCCGCGGACGACTGGGCCAGCGTCCAACGCAGGAACTTGAAGGCCAGTTCGGCGTGGTTGAGTTCGTCATGAGCGATGCGCGCCAGAGCCTGTTTTACCGCGGGATCGCTGGCCACCTCGGCGGCGGCCAGGGCCTCGAGCGCAGCCACCGTTTCGCCCAGGCAACCTTCGCGCAGCACGAGCTTTGCTACCGCGGTCAGGTCCGTGTCTTCGAAGCAATGCTCGATGTCGAGCCGTGCGGGCCCCAGGGCAATGCCGCCATAGGCGCTGGCGAGCGCGAAGCAGGTGCGTGTGTGCGCGGTCTCGTCGGCGAGCGCGCGGTTACAGGCTTCGATTAGCTCGCTCGGTGCAGCGAGCGACAAGAGTTGCAGATTGAAGCGTGCGAACGCCGCGATCGAGGCATGTTCCATTTGTCCGAGGCGCGCCCAATGAGCAGCCAGCTGCGCGCGTTGCAAGGGCGTGAGGCCCCCCGGATTCGGCGCGATCGTCGTGTCGAGCCAATCCGTGCGCGCTTCGATGGCGGCCATGCGTGGCGATTCCGCGATCAGGAACGGGCGTCCGCAGACGGCCTGGCTGCAAGCACGATGGCTGCCGTTGAACGAGCAGCTGCCGCCGACGCAATCGTCGTTGGACAGGCATTGGTCCTGCGCAGAGGTGCATTGGAACGATCCCGATCCGCAAACTCCGTCGGTAGCCGCACACCAGGAGTTCGCCCCGCAATCTGCGTCCGTCGTGCAGCCAGCGCTGATGCAGCGGCCAGGATCGACACCATTGCAAGCGCAGATCGTCCCCGCGCCGCACTCGCTGTCCTTGATGCAGCCCGAGCGGCAAGTGGGGATTACATTGCCGCCGCTCTGGTCGCAATATCCGTACGGTAGCCCGCTGCACTCTGCGTTGGAGTTGCAGGTGGAGGTACCCGCAGCGCCGGAGCTGCCCGCGGCTCCGCTACCCGCGCCTCCTGCGCCGGTGGGAGGGACGCTGAAGGTGCAGGTCAACGCCTCGGCCCGATGCCGGACGCCGTTGGAGCAATCGATCAGCTTGCTGGCAGGATTGAAGACCGGACTCGGACAAGAGTCGCCGGAGCTCGTTCCGCCCGTGGGCCCCGCACCTCCTTCCGACGGCGCTCCACCGGACGAGGGCGCGCCGGCGGTTGAGGGCGCGCCGGCGGTTGAGGGCGCACCGGCGGCGTTGTTGGCGCCCGCGGTCGACGTCGTTCCTGCGAGGTTGCCGGCGCCTGCTTGCGTCGAGGCACCGCCGTCGCCGCCCGAAGGGAGCGCTGCCGAGCCGCCACAAGCGAGCGGTGACAGCCCGAGCGACAACAGCAGAGAACCTCGCAGGAAGCCGGCGTGCGCGGAGAGCGGTGTTCTCGACAGCTGCGTTCGGGGCATGAATGCCACTAAGCAAAGCGCGTGCCGCGCTGGTCGAATTCAGACCTCAGCCTTTTGCGCCGCCATCTGCGGTGTTTGGTGTCTGGCACAGCGCCGTCGTCCGGCACACCCCGGCACGTGCCCTGGCGTGGGAGTCGCGGCCAGTCCTGCGCTCCTGTTCAGGCTACGGACTTCTTCATCCGCTCGGTGCTGCTGATCAAGTCACGCAATGCCGTGTCCTGACGGCGGGCGGCTTCTTCGATTTGGGTGGCTGCGGTCAGTGCGCGCTCGGAGCCGCGGGCCTGCGAACGGTGCGCAGAATTGAGCTGGTTGACCAAGTTGTTGATGGTTTCGATCGATTGCGTGATCTGACGGCTGCCGCGCGACTGCTCCTGGCTCGAGCGTTCGACTTGCTGCGAAATCGTGCGCATCTTCTCGCCGCTCTTCATGATCAGCTCGGAGCCACGCGCCTGTTGCGCCGTCGCGGCGGCGATCTGCTG
>DATEPG010000540.1:0-3722 GCA_035273265.1 Polyangiaceae bacterium | reverse complement strand
CCGGACGCACCCATGTGCGCGTGCGGACAGCGCGGCTGCGTGGAGACATTTGCCGGCACGCGTGCGCTCTTGCGTGAGTATGCTCGGCACGGCGGCCACGCCAGCGAGGTTTTGCCGATCGCAGTCAGCGCGCGACGCGGCGAGGTCGCGGGCATGAAGACCTTCGAGATGATGGGCGCAGCGCTCGGACGTCTGCTGGCCAACATCCAGAATTTGCTGGATCTCAACGCGGTGGTATTTTCGGGCGGTATTTCGGCGTCGTTCGACTTAATCGAGCCCTTCGTGCGCGAGGCGCTACGCAAGCAAGCGTTCGCGCCGCCACTCGCAGAGGTGCCCTTGCTCGTCAGTGAGCTGGGCGAACGCGCGGGCGTGATCGGCGCCGCGCATCTGACTTCGCTGTGACCGGGGCGCCGTGAAAGCGGTGCTCGTTTCGGAGCCGGGCGGCCCGGAGAAGCTCGAGCTCGTGGAGCTGCCGGAGCCCCCGCCGGGGCCGGGCGAAGTCGCGATCGAGATCCACGCCAGCGCGCTCAATCGTGCGGACTTGTTGCAGCGGCGCGGGCTCTACCCACCACCTGCAGGCACGACGGAGATCTTGGGCCTGGAGTGCGCCGGCGTGGTGAGCGCCCTCGGCCCCGGTTGCAGCGGCCAGGCACGCATCGGCGAACGGGTGATGGTGCTGCTCGGCGGTGGCGGCTACGCCGAGCGCGTGGTGGTGCCCGAAGCGCTGACGATGAAGATCCCGGACGCGCTCAGCTTCGAACAAGCGGCCGCGATTCCGGAGGCGTTCCTGACCGCGCGTGAAGCACTGTTCGCCGCCGGCAAGCTCGGCAGCAGCGAGTCCGTCTTGATCCACGCCGCGGCGGGTGGCGTTGGCAGCGCCGCGGTGCAATTGGCGCATTCACACGGCGCGCGCGTATTTGCGACCGCGGGCACCGCGGCCAAGTGCCAGTGGGTGCAGGCGCTCGGCGCCGACCGAGTCGTCGACTACAAGAGTCAGGACTTTGCGGCAGTGATCAAGGCCGAGACTGCCGGGCGCGGGGTGGACGTGATCTTGGACTTCGTGGGCGCGGCCTACGCCGAACGACACGCCGCCTGCCTTGCGTTGCGCGGACGACAAGTTTTGATTGGCGTGCTCGGCGGCGCGGAGGCCAAGATCAACTTGGGCCGGCTGTTGCAAAGACGGCAGAGCTTGGTCGGCGTGGTGATGCGCTCGCGTGAGACCCTGGAGAAGATCGAACTCACGCGCGCCTTCGAGCAAAGCACGCTGCCGCTGTTCGCCGACGGCCGTTTGAAACCGCTCGTGGACAGTGTGTTCCCGCTCAGCGAGGTCGCTCGAGCACACCAGCGCATGGAGTCGAACGAGAACCTAGGCAAGATCGTACTGAAGGTGCGCTGAGGCTCGCGCGCGACGCTTCAGCCGAGCTTGGCGCGGATGCGAAGCAGACCGGGGCCCGGCTTGACGCGCGCTTGACACGCCAGGCGCGTGTCGCCCTCACCGCCGAGGATGTCGAGCAGTTCTTCTTCTTGCTCTTCGGGCGGCGACAACAGCTCTTCGCCCTCCACGATCTCGATGTGGCAAGTCCCACAGCTTGCCGAGCGGCAGGAGAACGGGATCGGCGCGAAATAGTGGTCGCAAATATCCACCAGCTCACCGCCATTTTCGACGTCGACGGTCTTGGCGGGGCCGATGCTATTGCCCAGAAACTCGATCTTCGGCACGCATAGCCAATAGCCGCTCCTTTTCGCCCTTTCAACGAAGATTCCGCCAGGCCCTGCCCGGCTCGGGAAGCAAGCGCAAAAGTGGGCCCGATTCTTGACCAATCGGCACTTTCCGCGGCCGTAGAAGATGTGGTTTGCTGATCACAATGACAGATAGCGGCGAAGATCCCTTCGACTGGGTCGGCGCCACCCTGGACGGCAAGTACCAGGTCGACGCAGTGGTGGGCCGCGGCGGCTTTGGCGTCGTGTATCGCGCTCATCACCTCGGCTTCAACGAGAAGGTCGCGATCAAGTGCTTGCGCATTCCACGCACGCTGAGCGGCGCGGCGCGCGACGAGTTCGAAAAGAACTTCTTGGCCGAGGGGCGGCTACTCCACCAGCTCTCGCGCTCGACCGCGGGCATCGTGCAAGCGCTCGACGTCGGCGCGCTGGTCTCGCCCAACAAAACCTGGACACCGTTCATCGTCTTGGAGTGGCTCGACGGCCAATCGCTGGCTGAAAACTTCGCGGAGCGGCTGCGCACGGGCCTCGGCGGGCGCACTCCGAAAGCGGCCATCGAACTCTTGGACAGCGCCGCGCGCGCGCTCTCCTTGGCCCACGAGCAAGGCATCGCGCACCGCGACATCAAGCCCGCCAATTTGTTCTTGGCCGAGGTTGGCGGCAGAAAAACCTTGAAAGTTTTGGACTTTGGCATCGCCAAGGTGGTGACCGAATCCGAGAGCTTCACCAAAGCCTTCGAGGAAACAGGCGCTTCGCTGCAGGCTTTCACGGCGCGCTACGGTTCGCCCGAGCAGTTCAGCCGCCGCTATGGCGCGACGGGCCCCTGGAGCGACGTGTTCTCGCTCGCCTTGGTGCTCGTCGAAGCCATCGTCGGACACAGCGCGCTGGAGGGCGTCGACGCGGCGCAGTTGTTCATTGCCGCAGCCGACACCGCGCGTCGTCCCACCCTCCGCGCGCACGGAATCGATCTGGGCGATGCCGTCGAGGGCGTCTTTGCAACCGCGCTCGCCGTCGATCCAAAGGAGCGTTACCCGAACGTGAGCGAGTTCTGGAACGCGCTCTTGGCCGCCGTTGCCAGCAGCGGCGAAATCCCGCTCTCGCTGCCGAGCGCTGGTCTGAGCGGCCGTTACCAGGCAAGTCACCCGGACAGCGTGACGCGGGCCGACGGCGCGGCAGTCACCGGAGCTCCGGCGCTCGGTCTGAGCGCCGCATCGGCGACCGAGCTGACCGCCAGCACACCAAACCCGAGTGATCGCTCACCCGCTTCGCGACTGCGGGCGAGTTCGTCGCCCGCTTGGCAGCGTTTTGCTGCTGCGGGCGTGCTCTTGCTGATTGTCTTGGGGGGGCTCGCCGTGTGGCGCGCTCGGACCCCCACGTTCACCGCGCAGGGCGTGAGCGCGAGCGCCAGCGCTGGCCCGAGCGCCGATTTGGCAGCAATCACCAGAGCCAGCGCGACTGCCCGCAACGCCACTGCTGCGCACGCGACGGCGAGCGGGCTCAAAGCCGACAGCGCGCACTCCGTGGCCACTAGTCGCGGGTTCGCAGGCCTGCCGACGCGCGACATCCCCGCGGGAGTGGTCACGTCCGGCGGCGCGTGGCTGGACAAATTCAGCGTCCTGCGGCGCGAAGACAGCCAGGGCTTGCCATTTAGCCAAGCCTTTGCGCGCTGCGCAGACGCCGGCAAGACGCTGTGCACGGATGGGCAATGGCAACGCGCTTGCGACTCTTTTCCAGAAGTCGGCGAAGCACCGTCGTGGACCGAGAGCATCGAGGACGGGCGCTTCGTGGTGCGCGGCGGAGGCTCGTGTAAATCACGGAAGTTGGTCAGCGAGGGCGAACGAGACGCACAGCGCATCGGGCTATGCTGTGACCGCGCGATCGCCATGTCCTCGACCTCGATGCAAAAGCCGTTTTTGTCGTCGACCGCGAGCTTCGTGCGCAAGGTCGAGGACGCGCTCAATCAGCGTAGTATCGATGGTTTCCTCGGTTTGGCCGAAGATCAC
>DATEPG010000539.1:0-20975 GCA_035273265.1 Polyangiaceae bacterium | reverse complement strand
GCTGGCGCGCGAGATTGACGTGGGGGAGGCGCGGACGGCGCGGGCGTCGCAGTTGCGGAGCTACGATCCTGGGACGCTGATCGCGCTGCAGGTCGGCATTTATCGGTATACGGAGGCGGTCGATTTGGCGTCCAAAATTGTCGATCGGGCGACGAATGCGCTGCGCACGGTGCTGCAGGGCGGCGGACACTAAGGGTGCGTGTTACGCTCGGACGCGATGTCCGGGCCTGCTGAGCGTGTACTGATCGCCATGAGCGGTGGCGTCGATTCGTCGGTCGCGGCGGCGCGGCTGTGCGCTCAGGGTTATGACGTGGTGGGCGTTACGTTGCACCTGTGGGACTACCCGGATGATGGTTCCGTCAAGAGTCGCTGCTGTGCCCCGGAGGACGTGCACGACGCGCGGCGAGTTGCGGATCTGTTGGGCATTCCGCACTACGCATTCGACCGCCGAGAGCTTTTTCAGCGCGAAGTCGTGGCGCCTTTCGTCGAGTCGTATTTGGAGGGCGAGACGCCCAGCCCGTGTGTGCGCTGCAATCGTGGGGTGAAGATCCGCGAGCTGTTTCAGCTCGCGGATCGGTTGAGCGCGGCGCGCGTGGCCACCGGGCACTATGCGCGCGTGCTGCAGAACGGCGGCCATTTCGAGCTGTATCGCGGGCGCGATCACGGCAAAGATCAGAGCTATTTTTTGCACATGCTCGGGCAAGACGCGCTCTCGCGGCTGATCTTTCCCTTGGGCGATAGTGACAAGCCGGAGATTCGTGCGGAGGCGTTGCAACTCAATTTGCCTGGCGCGCACAAGGGAGAGAGTCAGGAATTGTGCTTCGTGCCGACCGGTCGCTACGACGCTTTCGTGGCGGAGCGCGCGCCCGAGCGAGTGCGGCCTGGGCCGATCCTCGATGAGCAGGGGCAGCAGGTCGGCGAGCACGATGGCGTGTTTCGATTCACGCTGGGACAGCGCAAGAATTTGGGCGTGGCGTTGGGCCAACGCGCGTACGTGGTGGGCGTAGATGCCGAGCGCGCGACGGTCACGCTCGGCTCGGTGGACTCGCTGAACTCCAGCAGCGCCGAGCTGTGTGAGGTCGCGTTGGCCGCGGATCTGAGCTTACCGTTGCGCTGCGAGGTGCAGGTTCGGTATCGCGGGCGCCCCACTCCAGCCGAAGTTCGGCGTGTCGGCGAGGCGGTGCACGTGTTCTTCGATGAGCCGCAGCGCGCGGTAGTCAAAGGGCAATTCGCCGTGTTTTTCCAGGGCGATCGCGTGCTGGGTGGCGGGATGATCCGGGCGGCTGCTCGGGCGCAGCGACCCGAATCGCTCACATCGCCCGAATCGCCGGTGTCGCCCGAATCGTCTGAATCGCCCGGGTTGGCGGCGGAGAGCTTCGCATGAGGAGCAGCTGGGCAGGAATGGCCGCCTGTCTATGGGCGTTGGCTCCGCTCGCCTGCACCGTGGGCGAGGGTGAAGGCCGCGTTTCGAGCGATCACATTTGGGTCGCCGGTTGCTGGGACGGCGCGTTCGAGCTCAGCCCGGATTTTTTCGGCGCAAACCCCGATCCGGGCGAGTCGCTGACGATTCGCGTGCAGCGCGGAGACAACATCGAGGACATGTCCGACGGTCTGATCGTGCTGGTGAGCGATCTGCCCGAGGTCCGGCAGAAGCTCGGTCAAGACTTGCCCGTGGGCATGCCGCGTGGAGTCAGCCCGCCCGGGGTGCCCGTCGTCTTCCAGGACGAGCCACCGCAGGTCAGTCTTTCGCTCTATTTGCACAACAGCTGTCACCTACAAAACGGCACCATCTATTCGATCTCGGGCACGATCAACTTCAGCTCCTTGTTCAGTGGGGATCTGAATGAGCAGTCGTCCGAACGTCGTCTGACCGACGCCACCTTCGACGCGAACTTCGCCGATCCGCGCGAGCTCGCGTACGCCAAAAGCGACGCCGAGGCCCGCGCGGTGACCAGTCGCGTGACCGGCAATTTTCGCTTCTTCTTCCAGCGCGGACAACCCTCGCAACCCTTTCAATAACGCTGTGCGCACGCCCATCGACTTGCAGCTTCGTGAGGAAGCCGTGCGCTTCCAACTGCGCTTCACCTGTGAGAACTGCGTGCACTTTGCGGCGGAACGCCGCGCGTGCGCGAATGGCTATCCCACCCACGCCCACCTCGAGGTCGATCTGGAGCGCGCGGAGAGTCTGGAATTCTGCAAGGAATTCGAGTTGGTTTAGCCGGCCAGCCCGCGCGGAGAAAAACGCATTGGCGCGCTCACATCCACCAACTCTGATCACGACGGTGACTCGCACGCTGCGCGAGGAGTGCGGCGTTGGGCGTGGCACGCGCATCTTGCTCGCGCTTTCGGGTGGGGGCGACTCGATGGCCCTCTTGCACGTACTCGCGCTGCTGGCGAAAAAGCAGGGCTTCTCGCTGTTTGCCCATGGCGTGGATCACGGGCTGCGAGCGGAGGCGAGCGCTGAGCTGGATGGTGCACAAGCGCAGTGTGCGGCCTTGGGCGTGGACTTTTCGCGCTCGCTGCTTGCGTTGGATGCGGGCGGCAATTTGCAGGCGCGCGCGCGCGATGCGCGGCGTACCGCGCTGTCGTCAGCGGCGAAGTGCGTCGGCGCTGAACTGATTGCCACCGCACACCACGCGGACGATCGCGCAGAGACCGTGCTCCTGCGTCTCATGCGCGGCTCCGGGCCGCCTGGCCTGGCGGTGTTGCCGCCGCGCAGCGGGCTGTGGATCCGCCCGCAATGCCGCGCGCGAAAGGCAGACGTCGTTCTGCACCTTGCCCGCCATGGGCTTGGCTTCGCCGAGGATCCCTCGAATCGAGCCAGCCGGTTTTTGCGCACCCAGGTGCGCTTCGAACTCTTGCCATTGCTCGAGCGGCTCTCGCCACAGATTGTGAGCCATTTGTGCGCACTGGCCGACGCTCTCGGGGAAGGTGGGCAGGCCAACGCCGATTTGGGCGCACTGAAGGACGAACGCGGCGTTGCGCTTCTGCTCAATCGTGCGCAACGTGACCTAGTCGGGCGCGCTCGGACCCTCGGGCAGCGTGCGGCGAGGGTGAGCTTGGCCAACGGGCGTGAGCTCAGTCTGGATACCGTGACCCTGCAGCCCATTCTCGCGGCAGCTTTGCCGCGATCGACGCGCGGACAACCGCGAAAACGCTGACGCAGCCATAAAATTCCGCGCCCGAAGGCGAACGGTTCTGAACCGTGCCGCGAATGTTTCGGGTGTTTTCCAGGTTCCCCAAACAAATGCCCCGTGCCACTTACGATCTCGCCGAAATGGCCTCACAAAAGCTAAACAAGATTGTGAAAAGCATGTCTACTCAGGAATCGACGTCTGGCCGTTCGGATGGCATGCTCCGAGAAGTCTTAGGCACGAGTCTCCGAGGTTTAGAGTGAAACAACCGCACAAGACCCTGTTGCTGTGGGTCGTCCTGATCGTCGCCTTTCTCGCGATTTGGCAATTCCTGAATCCAGAGAATCCGAGGAGCCCGGACATCCCGTACAGCGAGTTCGTTGCGCTCGCCAAGGCGCCGCGTGACGCGAAGCACATCGAAGAGGTCGACATCAAGGATCGTGAATACACGTTCCAGATCAAAGACCCGAACGCGAAGGGCACGCCGCCCCGCGGTCGCACCGTCGGACCTGCTGAAGACAACGCCCAAGATTTGATCTCGCACGGCGTGAAGATCACCTACCAGAAGGAAGAGGGCAGCCCTTTCCTGACGCCGGTGCTCACCATCGTTTTGCCGATGGTGTTCGTGATCGTCATGTTCTACCTGTTCATGCGTCAGCTGCAGGCGGGCGGCGGCAAGGCGATGAGTTTTGGCAAGAGCCGCGCGCGCTTGCTGAGCGAGTCGCAGAACAAGATCACCTTCGCCGATGTCGCTGGCATCGACGAGGCGAAGGACGAGGTCGAGGAGATCATCGCCTTCCTCAAGGACCCGAAGAAGTTTCAGCGGCTCGGTGGGCGCATCCCCAAGGGCGTGCTCATGATGGGGCCGCCCGGTACGGGCAAGACTCTGCTCGCTCGCGCCATCGCGGGTGAAGCTGGCGTGCCGTTCTTCAGCATCTCGGGCTCTGATTTCGTGGAGATGTTCGTGGGCGTCGGCGCCAGCCGCGTCCGTGACTTGTTCGAGCAAGGCAAGAAGCACGCCCCCTGCATCATCTTCATCGACGAAATCGACGCTGTCGGTCGTCACCGCGGCGCTGGCCTCGGTGGCGGTCACGATGAGCGCGAGCAGACGCTGAATCAGCTGCTCGTCGAGATGGACGGCTTCGAGTCCAACGAGGGCGTCATCATCATCGCCGCCACCAACCGTCCGGACGTGCTCGATCCGGCGATCTTGCGGCCCGGTCGCTTCGATCGTCGGATCACCGTGCCTCGCCCGGACATTCGCGGCCGTGAAGGCATCCTGGCCGTGCACACCAAGAAGGTCCCGCTCTCGGGTGACGTGCAACTCGGCATCATCGCCGCGGGCACGCCCGGCTTCGTCGGTGCGGATCTCGAGAACTTGGTCAATGAGGCCGCGCTCTTGGCTGCGCGTCAGGACAAAGAAGCGGTCACGATGGAGGACTTCGAGCTCGCCAAGGACAAGGTCCTGATGGGCACTGAGCGTCGCTCGATGGTGATGAGCGCGGAAGAGCGGCGGACCGCCGCTTGGCACGAGTCCGGTCACACCATCGTGGGCAAGCTCGTGGCTGGCAATGACGCGGTGCACAAGGTTTCGATCATCCCCCGCGGTGCAGCCCTGGGCGTAACTATGTTCCTACCGGTCGAGGACCGTCACTTGATGACCAAGAGCCAGACCTTGGCTCGCATTGCCATGGCCCTGGGTGGTCGCGTCGCAGAAGAGGTCGTCTTCGGCGAAATTACCACTGGCGCTTCTGACGACATCAAGCGCGCCACGCGGTTGGCCCGCGCCATGGTCTGCGAACTCGGCATGACCAAGAAGCTTGGCCCGGTCGCCTACGGCGAGAACGAGGAAAACGTGTTCCTCGGTCGTGAGATGACCTCGCGCCGCGAGGACTACTCAGAAGACACCGCGCGGGAAATCGACGAAGAGGTGCGCCGCATCGTCGAGGAGCAATACGCAGTCGCCAAGCAAGTCGTGGTCGAGAACCGCGACAAGCTGGAGCGCCTAGCGCACTCGCTCCTCGAGCGCGAAACCTTGGACGCCGAAGAGATCAGCGCCGCTCTCGACGGCCGCGAGCTGCCCACCCGGCAGCGCGTGGTCATCCCGTCCTACGCCGACAAGCGCAAAGACAAGGTCGAGAAGCGTCGCCCGGCGAGCATCTTCGGTGCTCCCAAGCCGGCTGGCACCTGAATCTAGCGCAACAGCCGGCAAATCGCGCTGCAGCATGAACGGGCTGGGTCTTCGGATCCGGCCCGTGCTGCTTTGTGTCGGTGGCAAAGCGATGTTGCCCCTCTGCGCGGTTCGCGGTACCGCGGCGCACCCCCATGGCGGACGACGCGCCCCCCCGAGCCGATCCGGCCCCGCCCGCCGAAACCTCGCCGCCCCACGTCGAGCTCCCGACCCAGGATGAGGCCCCGTCGCCGACCCAGGATGAGGTCCCGTCGCCGACCCAGGATGAGGTCCCGTCGCCGACCCAGGATGAGGTCCCGTCGCCGACCCAGGATGGGGTCCCGTCGCCGACCCAGGATGAGGGGGGGCTGCGGGTCCAGGAGCCGGTGTTGGGCGGTGCTCGGTGGACGCCTCGAGAGCGGCTGAGCGAGCGAGCGCTGTTCGACGTTCGCGCGAGGCGGGGTCGCGGGCCGTCGTCGGCGCTGCGGCGGAGGGGGCTGATTGGCGTCGCGTTCGTCGCGCCGTGCTTGGTGATAGCCGCCAGTTTGTACCTGATTATGCGCGGAGAGACGCGCGCGCAGCCGCCCGCGATGGGCGTGAGTGCACAGCCGGCACCATCGTCTTCACCAACGCAATTTCCTGGTGAGGTCGACGAGGACGCGCCTGCGTTGCCTGAGCCGAACGGCGACGGTGGCTCTTCGCTCGAGCAACCGAATCAGCTGGTGCCCGACGTTTCGGGCGCAGACAGCGCGGCGACGGGCGCGCTTTCGGGCTTCGAGGACGAGCTGGGGGACGAGGAGCCGGCCCCGTCGAAGCCCGCGCCGCCCAAGCACTTTGCGACCGTGCAGGAAGCGGCGCTGGGCAGTTGCTCGACGGAGAGCGTAGACGGGCTGAGTCGTCAGATCATCGAGCAGGCACGGTGCATCAAGCCGAACGAATTCGTGCTGCTGCCCAAGCGACCGAATCTGGTGATGGCGCCCAATGTGTATCCGTACTTGGAGCTCGGTGCACGCGACAAGCTGCTGAAGGCGCTCGATTCGAAGAAGAACCTGACGATGACGATCAATAGTGCGCTGCGCACCGTGGCTCAGCAGTACTTGGTGTCACATTGGTCCTTGAGCAAAATCTGCGGCGTGCAAATGGCGACGCGGCCGGGCGAAAGCAATCACGAGATTGGCACGGCGCTGGACATCAAAGAAGCCGCCAGTTGGCGACCGACGCTGGAAGCGCATGATTTCAAATGGCTGGGCGCGGCCGACCGCGTGCACTTCGACTACAAGGGCGCGCCCGTTCACGGCGCGACCGATGTGCTCGCGTTTCAAAAGCTTTGGAATCGAAACCACAAAGACGACGCGATCGTCGAAAGCGGTCGCTTCGACGCTGCGACAGAACAGCGGCTGAAAAAGTCCCCCCCAGGCGGTTTTGCGCTCGGGGCGAGCTGCAGCAAGGCACGCCCGCGCTAGTTGGGTGAGGAAGCTGGCTTAGGTGCGCTTTGCATGCTCCGCCGGACACTGAATCAGGCCTTTCAGGGCAAAGGCAGCCAACGATCGAACGTCGCTGCTTGGCCGTGCCGCTTGCCAGCTTCGTCCAGTAAGTTCCAGACCACGGCTTGCTCGATGCGAAAGCGCTTGCCCGAGGCAGAGACGCGCACGCCCCCGTAATCGTCGATGAAGCCGCGGTCGCGCACTCGGGCGAGCAGCGCTTCGCGCTCTTCACGCAGCAATGCTTCTGCCGAGTAGCGGGATGGCAGGCGCGTGAAGCTGGCGAAATCCATCTCGAAGCAGCTCAGCGCCAGCCGATTGCCGTAGAAAAATATCGGATCTGCTTCGGTGCCATGCGCAACGATCACGCGCGGCGCGCTCCAGCACGCCTTCCAGGCATCCTCCAGGCTCGGATCGATCAAGTGTCGCCCCGTGAGACGGTGATAACTATTCACGATCAAATTCAAACGCTGAGAAGCTTCGTTCGTGGCTTTGGGCAGGTCCGTCATGTCGGCTTCAGCGTACGGCCAACGGCCTGCGCATTCCAGCAAGCGGTGACTGTGGCACCTGTCGAGAATCAGCTTGGGAGCAGCTCGCGGGCGCGAGCGAGCAGCGCGTCGCGCTGGTTGAGGCTCGGCTCTTCGACGACCTCTTCCAAAAGTGCGCGCAGCACTCGGCCAATGTCGGGACCTGGTTTGATGCCCAACTCCTTGATCAGGGTGCCGCCATCGAGCGCGAGATCCTTGACGCTGAAGGCGGCGCCTTGGGCGATCACTTTGGCGACGTGCGCTTTGAGCTGGGTAATGTGCTCGAGATCTTCCGAGGCGTCTTTGCCTTTGGCTTGGACGTCGGCTTCGCTCAGTGCGTACAGATCATCGACCAATTCGGGCGAAACGCGGCGCACCCAGCGGCGCACGGCCGTGTCGCTCCAGGTGCCGTCGTAGCAAATCAAATGATGACGAACGAGCGCGACGATGCGGGCGCGTTCGTCGTTCGAGAAGCGCAGCCGCTCGAGCATCGGGCCGGCCATCTCGGCGCCGATGCGTTCGTGCTCATAGAACGTGTAGTCTGCGGTTTTGTCGCTGAAGGCGCGGGTTCGTGGCTTGCCCACGTCGTGCAATAGCCCTGCGATTCGCAGCACGGGGTGCGGCGGGCAATTGTCCAAGCAGCGCATGGCGTGGCCCCAGACATCGTAGGCATGGTAGCGATTTTGTTCGCAACCCACGGACTCCATCAGCTCCGGCGCGCTGATCGCCAAAAGCCCGTGGTCTTTCATGACTTCGAAGGCACGGCTCGGTTGTTTGGCCTTGGTCGTCTTCAGCCATTCATCACGCACGCGCTCCGCGCTGACTTTGCGATAGCTCCCCAGAGAGGGCGTGATCGCGCTTTCGGTTTTGGGATCGAGCGTGACTTCGAGCGTGGCCACGAAGCGCGCCGCGCGCAGTACCCGGAGGCCGTCTTCGGCGAAGCGCACCGCCGGATCGCCGACGGCACGCAGCACTCGCGCACGTAGATCCGGGATGCCGTCGAAGGGATCGATCAATTGATCGTCGAGCGGATCATAGGCGATGGCGTTGATCGTGAAATCACGGCGCGCCAGATCGTCTTTGATGTCGTCGACGAAGTATACCGAGTCCGGGCGGCGACCGTCCGTGTATTCGGTTTCACCGCGCAACGTGGTGACCTCGTAACCCGAGCCCTTCATCATCACGGTCACCGTGCCGTGCTGAATCCCGGTGGGGATCACTCGCCGAAATAGCTTCTGAACCTGCTCCGGACGCGCAGAAGTCGCGATGTCCCAGTCGCCACGAAAGTCGCCCTCGGACTTGCCGTCGATTTGGCAGAGCAGCTCGTCTCGCACGCAGCCGCCGACGATCCAGGAACGAAAGCCGCCCTCGCGTAAGCGCGCGCACAGCTCGCGCACTTCAGCAGGGATGTTGGCGTTGAGGCGCTGGGTGTCGGACACCCGGGCTGGTGTAGCCTAGTTGCCCCAGGGATTCACGATTTCGCTGCCACCGATCGCGGACCTCGGCTTTTTTGCGGGCGCGCCCGCCTCGGCCTTTTTGGTCGTCGAGGGACGATAACCGGCGCTGGCTCGCGTGAGTTTATCGAGCTTCACGATTTCGCGCGTGCTGCTGCCGTCGAGCGTGATCTTGTCGGTCTTGTAGCCGTCCCGGCGGATTTCGAGCTCGACCGATTGGCCTTCTTCGACCGCCACCATGACTGGGCTTTGACCGAGATCTTCGCTGTTGCGGAAGACGTGTGCGTCGATCGGTACGGCAGCGAGCAAGACTTGCTTGCCGGCGGCGGCAGGCGCTGTGGGCCGAGCCACGGCGGGGATGACCGCGGCGTTGGGATCGACGGGTTTTGCGTTGTTTTCGGCGGTGAGGGTGCCCTCGGGCGTTTGCAGCGCCTCGCTGCTGTGGCTCTTGGCGAAGATGCCAACCACGATGCCGATGGCGGCCAGCACGCCCGCCACGCCGGCGTAGAGCGGCCAGCGGCTGCGGTGCGTTCCGGGCGGCTGCGAGGGCATGGCCGGCACGGGCTGGGGCATCTGCCCCTTCATGAAGTAATCGACCGGGACGTTGAAGCCGCCCGAACGCGACATCATTTCCGGAACCGCGTTCGGCACGCCGCCCGCGCTCAGCTTGTCGAACTCCAGGATCATTTCCTGCATCGACTGGTAGCGATGCTCAGGGCGCTTGGACAGGCACTTGAGGATGATCGCTTCCAGCCCCGGCGGCACATCTTGCGGCATGGGCACCAAGGCCCGGATCGGCACGGGCGCCTTGTACATGTGCTGCGTCAAGATGCCCATGAAGTTGTCGGCATCGAAGGGCAAGCGACCGCTCGCCAGCTCGTACAAGATCACACCGAACGAGTAGATGTCACCGCGGTGATCGACCGGCTGCCCCGCGGCTTGCTCAGGCGACATATAGTGCGGAGTGCCAAACACCGCACCCGCGCGGGTGAGCTTCGAGCCTTCGGCAGAGGATGAGACTTTGGCGATGCCGAAATCCAGAATCTTCACGAAATCCCGCTGGCCGCCGCGGTCTACCAAGAAGATGTTGTCGGGCTTCAGATCGCGATGAACGATATTTGCGGCGTGCGCCGCAGACAAGCCTTCGGCGATTTGCCGAGCGAGGTGCAAAATGCGCTGCACCGAAATCGGCTGCGCGCCCTCGACCAGCTTGGACATCGGCTGGCCATTCAAAAACTCCATCACGAAGTAGGCAGCGCCGTCCGGAAACTGGCCGAAGTCACTGATATCGATGATGTGCGCGTTGCCGATCGAGGACGCGGCTTTGGCTTCGTTCAAGAAACGCTCGGTGACCTCGGTGTCGCGCGCGAGATCGGCCCGCAGCACCTTCATGGCGACCTTCTTGCCGATGATGGTGTGGACGCAGCGATAGACCACGCCCATGCCGCCCTCACCGAGCAGCGCCTCGACCTTGTAGCGTCCGTCGATCGTCGACCCCAGGTACGGATCCTGGCGCAGGCGCGCCACCTGACTATTGGTCACCTCCGCGTCCGAGTACGAAATGCTGCCCGGCGCGATCGTAACCACTTTCAGGCCGACGAGCTCCGCCGGGGTGGGGGCAAGCGTGACCTCGAGCGGCGGCTCGTCCTTGTTCCACGAGCCGCTGACCGACGGCTGCTTGCGAGGGGGCGGCGGCGGTGGGGGGCGCTTGTTATTCGGCTCGGTCATCG
Organism: Polyangiaceae bacterium; assembly: GCA_035273265.1. Taxonomy (GTDB): domain Bacteria; phylum Myxococcota_A; class Polyangia; order Polyangiales; family Polyangiaceae; genus PMG-095. Next base: position 10,479 of record DATEPG010000539.1, on the reverse strand, counting down.
CAAAGGTTCATCAAAGGACGTCGCTCGTACTCAATGACTCTAGTGGCTTAACGACGCAATCCTAAGGCAAAGGTTTCACACGCCCGGGTAGCCGACTGAATGTTCCGGTGTCGCTCCACGACACTGCTCAGGAGTTCAACCTGGCCCAAGCCGCCCCACAGCCGTGCAAGTCGCAGGCCCGCCCCCGCCGCGCCCTTCTCCTGGGCCGCGCCGGCTCATCCGGGTGGGGGAGCGAGGCACATCCTGGGTGCGCCGGTGGGCGAGGTTGCGGGGTGAGGCGGGGAGCGGGTGCGCAAGGATTGCGTAGTGGTGCCGGGCTTTGCTGGGTGCGGTTTCGCTTCGGGCGGACGCTTCCGGTGTCTTGCTTGCGCCCTGTCTGCTAAATGGCGGGCCGAATGGGATTTCCGCTCGAACTTGCGCTCCGGTACATGCGATCGAAGAAGCGCGCGTTCGTTTCGGTCGGAACGATGTTCGCAGTGCTCGGCGTGGCACTTGGCGTGGGCGCGTTGGCGACCGTCATCAGCGTCACCGGCGGCTTTCGGGCGCAGTTCCGAGAAAAGGTGCTCGGGGTCAACGCACACGTCCTGATCCTCAAATATTCCAGCGACTTCCGCGAGTACCGGAAGCTGATGGAGCAGATGAAGGGCGTGCCCGGGGTGATCGGCATCGCGCCGTTCGTGATCAGCCCGATGATGATCACCCATCGTGATCGCACCGCGACCGGCGTTCTGCTGAAGGGCGTCGACCCGAGTCGCGTGAAGGACGTGCTCGACCTGCCGCGTCACATCGTGCAGGGCAACATGGAGGGCCTCCGGCTGCCTGGGGGCAAACCCCCCGAGCGGCGTCGCCAGGGTCTGCTCGACAATTTGGATTCTGGGCGGGACGGGGATCCGCTCGAACCGCTGGTGCCACTGCCGTCGCGCAAGGCCAGCGCGCCGGGCGCCAGCGGCGCGTCACCGTCACCGTCACCGTCACCGTCGCCGAGCGCGAGCGGCGCGTCACCGTCGCCCAGTGACTCCGCTCAGCCGGCGCGCAGCACGGTCTTGCACGACATCGAGAAGATCATTCGCGACGAGGCGCTCAGGGGGCCCGACCTACACAGCCATTCGAGCGCTTGGGCAGGCGCTGCGGGTGACGCTGCGACGGCCGCAGAAAGTGCGCCCGCCGAGACCGTCATCGATCCGAAAGCACCGGTCGGCAGCATCGTGCCCGAGGGCGGCTACAAGAGCGAACTCCCCGAAGACGACCTGCTGCCCGCCGATCTCGATCCCGATCCGTGTCGCGATGCGGAATCGATCAAGCACCTGCCCGGCATCATCATCGGCGTCACGCTGCAGCGGAACCTCGAGGTCAAGCTCGGTGACTGCATTCAAGTCACGAGCCCGACGATCGGCTTTACTTACAATCGCGGCGCGATGCGCGCGCCGGTCGCCAAGCAGTTCCGCGTCACGGGCGTGTTCGACGCCGGCTTCGACCAATACGACTCGAAGCTCGTGTACACCGACCTGTACCAAGCCCAACCCTTTTACGATACTGGCGACAGCGTGACCGGCATCGAAATGAAGGTGAACGACATCGAAAAAGCCCGCGAGATCGCGCGCGGTATCGATGCTCGCCTTCAAAACGGCATCTATCACACGATGGACTGGGAAGAGCTGAACCATGGACTCTTCACCGCCCTGCGCATCCAGCAACTCTTGATGAGCCTAGTGCTGGCGCTGATCATCGTGGTCGCCGCCTTCACGGTGATCGCCACGTTGATCATGGTCGTGCTCGACAAGAAGAAGGAGATCGCCGTGCTCAAGGCGATGGGCGCCAGCAACAGCGCGCTCCTGCGCGCGTTTCTGTATCAGGGCGCGATCATCGGTGTGATGGGCACCGCCATCGGCCTCGGCCTGGGCGTGCTCTTGTGCAAGGTGCTGCTCGTCCACGCCCTGCCGCTCGACCCCAAGGTCTACTTCATCTCGCGCCTGCCCGTGCAGGTGCGCCCGATGGAGTTCGTGATGGTCGGCGTATTCGCGATTTTGGTGTGCTTAGCGGCGACCGTGTGGCCGGCATTGCACGCCGCGCGACTGCGGCCCGCGGAAGCGTTCCGCGAGCAGCAGTAAGAGACTGCGGCTGAGGCGTCGAAAACCGCTGCTCTGACCATCCCGGGAGCAAGGGTGTGAGTAAGTGGCGCGCCCACATCGGCACGCCATGAAACGGTGCCGCAACTTGCTGGTCCCTCAAGGAGACGCTAAAAACAGGTTTCATTCTTAGTAAGGAAGTAATGACTAACCGACAGAGTCTGACGCGTTCGGTGCTGGGCTGTGGGATTGCTTTGGTCGTCGCCTGCGGTAGTGACAAACACGGCCCATTTGTGACCCCAGGCGGTGACGCGGGCGCGTCAGCGACAGGGAATCGAGCTGGGGCGGGGGGATCGAGTGGCCGCGGAAATGCCGCTGGGCGCGCCGGTGCTGGCGACGGCTCTGCTGGCATCGGCGGTGGCACGACGACCTCCCCGCTGGCTCCGGTCATCGAGATCACGGCGCCGACAGCGGCGAGCGACCCCAACGTCGGTCCCGTGCTCGTCGAGGATCAAGTCACCGTGCTCTGCACCGTGAAGGATTCTCCCGAATCTGGCGCCAAAGCGGTCGACCCGAGCAGCGTCAAGATCGAGCTCTTCGACGCCGACGGCAAATCGATCAAGAGCTCCGCTGGAGCGAGCACTGCGAACAAATCCGAATACTCGGCGACGTTCGTACTCGCCGCTCTATCGAGTGGCAGCGTGAGCTTTGGCTGTTCGGCGAGCGATACTGCAACACCGAAGCACTCTGCGGTGGCTTCGCTCGAGACGTTGCTCGACCGCGGCCCGGAGATCACTATCGGAGAGCCGGTCGACAAATCCGCGCACAAGCTCCAGGGGTCGATGAATGTCGAATTCACAGCTGTTGGATCACCCATAGCAAGTGGGGACAAGCAAGCTGGTGTGTCCAGCGTCACTCTGCTGGTCGGTGGCGTGAAAATTCCAACGGTCGACAAGACGAATGGGCTGTTCCAGGCGACCGTAAATTTTGCCGACAAGAGCCAATTTGATTCGGCGCCGTCTGGCACCGTTCCGATCGTGATCAGCGCTAGCAACAGCCGCAAGAAGCCAGGGAAAGCGACTCGGACATTGCCCTACAGCGTCGTCGTCGACGGTGTCGGACCGTCGATTGTGTTCGGGTTGCCGGCCGCGGAGACCGTCATCGGCAGGGCATCGATCTTGACTTTCAACGTTGCGGATGTCGGTTCCGGAGTAGACCCAGCGACGGTCGCCGTTACCGTCAATTCGGAGACGAGAATATTTTCCTCAACTGATGGCCAGTGGACGTGGAATGAGGCGACGGGTGCCTTTTCGTTCAAGATGGGGGCCGCGTTAGCAAAAAATAACCTCGACACGCAGGTAACGGTGGCGCTGTTGGCCAAGGATAAGGCCGGTAACGCATCGCCGGGCACCTCGCGACTCTACAACCTCGACAACAAGCCACCGATCGTCGATTTAGATCCGCCGATGGTTTATGAGGTGCGGGGCTCTGATCCGGAAACTACGCAGTGCTCAGACCTATTCGACCCTCTCGGGGCGTTCGATAAGACCGCACCCGCCGCAGCCGTCAACGGTTCACCGGACGACACGTCGACGATCATCAACTACGGCCGATTTCGATCGCTAGTGTGGGACGAGACCAACTCGAAGCTTGGTCAAGGCGAATCGTATCTAGCAATGACCGATCGAGAGTCGGTGCGCCTCTACGTACAGCCCAATACAGATTCCCCCTTGCTCGCAGACGACGATGGCGACGGCGTTTGCGACGAGATCTGGACCGGCACGGCGCCGCACCAATTCAAGCCCACGGACAAGCCGCTACCATTCTTGAAAATGGTTGCAATCGCGCCGACTGGAGCCCCGGTATGGGGTGGTCCCGAGGCGCCAGCTTTTCCCGCCTGCAAGCCGGGACCGACCGGCGCTTTCACTCCCTTGTGTGGCACACCGGGCGTTTCGGATATGTCCGTAGTCATCCGGCATCCGGTCGTCACGCTACCGTTCGAGCCGGTCATTTACGCGGTTGAACCGAACAACAACATCGCATGCACCGGACAAAAATGGGACGTCTCCACAGCAATTACGATGGCGGGCGGCGAGAAGAAGCTCGGCTGGGTTTGCATCGCGGCTCGGGCAGTCGACAACGTTGGCAACGCGGGCATATCGCCACCTTTGCGAATCTGCCTCGGCGACGAGACTAACCTCGATCCCTGCAAAGACATTGCTCCCCCCTCCTGCACCAATAGTTGCACGCCACCTCCGCACTTCAACCCGGTTGGACCGGTGAAGCACAATTAGGCTCCAGCAGGACCCAGCTCCTTCAGACCAAGCGCCGGCCCGGCGCGCAGCTCGATCGCGCGCCGCCGGACCCGAAACGACCGAACCCGACCCAGGATAGAACCGAACCCGACCAACCCGACCCAGGATAGAATGTAAGCGCAACTCGGGCGCGCACCGCCCGATTGGTTGCGGTGACCACACCTCGCGAAATTCTTCCAGATCAATTCCACCTGATCACGCGGCGCTGCACGCAACGGCAATTTCTCCTCACGCCGTGTCCCCGCACGAATCAGATCGTCAGGTACTCGCTTGCATACGCCGCCATGGCCACCGGCGTTCGGCTGCACGCAGTGTGTTTCATGTCGAATCATTGGCATGGTGTGGTTAGCGATCCACACGCCGTGTTGCCCCAGTTCCTGGAGCGACTTCACCGGCTGATCGCAAAAGCTCAGAACGCATGGCTCAATCGCCGCGAGAATTTCTGGTCGTCGGAGCGGACAAGTGTTGTTCGTCTCGCAACCGACGCGGACGTTCTCGAGAAGATGGCATACGTCCTCGCAAACCCGACCTCAGCGATGCTCGTCCAGTCACCGGACGAGTGGCCGGGCGTGCTCTCACAATGGTCGAAGGCAATTCTCAACGTCGAAATGCCAGACATCTTCTTCGACAAGTCGGGCGACCTGCCCAAGGAGATCCCACTCGAGATCGTGCGGCCGCAGATCTTCCAGCAACTGACAGACGAACAACTGGCGGAGTCGCTGCGCGACGAAGTCGAAACTCTCGTCAAAGGGGCTCGGGATGTTGCTGCTCGAACGGAATCATCATTCGTGGGTGCCGCGGCAGCACTCAGCCGGGCTCACGAGTCGAATCCGAGCAAACAGGAGCGATTGGGTGCGCTGAATCCGCGAATCGCTGCCCAATCACCCGCCGTGCGCGTTCAGGCGATTCAGAAGATGCGCGCCTTTGCAAAGGCGTACCGCGCAGCTTGGCTTCGCTGGCGCGATGGCATTCGCGACGTAATCTTTCCCGCGGGCACTTACGCGCTGAGACTTCATTCGGGCGTCTTGTGCGCTCCTGGCTAGCGTCTAACGCTGAGCGCAGTATCGTAGCAGGCGGCAGGGGAGTTCAAGGAGAGCCAAAGGACGGCGCTCCCGCGAGGAGCACGCCGATTGCACGGGTCACATGGATGTCACCGGGTCCCGACGGGTCCCTGTACTTCATCAACGAACATTATAACGCCAGCGCCACGACTTCCACCCGGGTCTATCAGCTCACGCCTCCGGCAAAGACGAATGCCGTGGACTGCGCAATTCCGCTCCCTTCCGAAGACGGCTCACAGAAATTTTGCTTCAACAAAGACGGACGCCACCTCAGCACGCGCAATGCGCGAACCGGTGAACCGCTGCTCTCCTTCGGGTACGGCAGCGACGGTCTTTTGACCTCCGTGGTGGACCTGGTCGATCGCGTAGACCAGGAAGACCAACAAAGCACCACGACCATCGCCCGAACATCCACCCTGGTTACGATCACTGGCCCGTTCGGTCAGACGACGAAAATCGCCCTCGATCCCACGACCAAGTACGCGACGCGCATCGAAGATGCCACGCACCAGTCGACGATCGTGACCCACGGCGCCAGCGGGCTCTTGCTGTCCCTGACGGATCGCAACGGCAAGCTGCACTCGTTCGCTTACGACTCGCTCGGCAGGCTGAAACAAGACTCCAATACCGCTGGGTTTCAATCGCTTCAGCGCACGGCGACCTTGAATGGAGAGCCGATCGTCGCATCGTCAGTCCCGATCTACGATCCCGTTCCCGCAGCCACTCCCATCGCCGCGAACGGCTATTCAGTTTCCGACACGAGCGCCATGGGCGCAGCTCGATCATTCGCCGTGACGGTGGATTCGAACGGCGACGAGATCCGAACGGTTGGGATGCCCGATGGCACCCAAAACCGGTCCACGACAACGCGCAGTGGCAGCACGACGACCACCTTTGGTGACGGAAGCGTGGTCACCACGACCTCGGCGGTGGATCCCGTCTCCTTGCTGCCCTATGTCAATTCCCAGCTGACGACTTATCCAAGCGGCACTCCCTCGACTCAGATTACACGGAACAAGACTTTGTCAGCCAGCGGCACCGTATCGCTGGAGCGGGAGAGTCTCAATGGCGCCGCTGAAATGACTAGGTCATTCGATAGCAGTACTAAAACCTACACTCTCACCAGCCCCGGCGGTCGCACCAGCACGACCGTCGTGGACGCTCATGACCGTCCGCGCATCGTCACTCCCGCGACCGGCATCACCCCCATCACCTATCACTACGATCACGGCCGTCTGGACTCGGTGTCCCAAGGCACGCGTCAGAGACGCCTGTTCTACTACGCTCCGGGTACGAGCACGCCAGGCCAGCTGGAGCGCATCACGGTCACGGATGGTGACGGTGCGATCAGCACCCGCATCGTACCGGACAACGCTGGCCGCCCGCTCAGCTCGACCACGTGCAAGATGAACGCCGCCGAGACCGCTTGCGTGGGCGCGGCGGCCGAGACAGAATTGGGCTGGGACTCCGAGGGCAATTTGACCTCTGTTACGCCACCCTGGACATCGCCACCTGGCGAGCGCATTCACAGTCAAACCTACACCGGCACCAACCTGCTGGCGACCTACGCTCCGCCCGCAGTTGCGGACGTGCCAGATCCGAAAACGTCGTTCTTCTACAATCGCGACGGCGCGTTGGAATATGTTCAGCAACCCGGTAATCGATACATCGACTATCAGGTCGACCCGCCTACCGGACGCCTACTCAACGACGGAAATGCCCAGTTCGCCTACTACACGTCCGGTTCGATGAAGGGCCGACTTTCGACAGCGCAGACGCAGACGGTTTCCCAGTCCTTCACTTACGACGGCCCACTGCCGAAGGTTGAAACGACGGCGTGGCTGACTAGCAATAGCAGTGCCGGAATCACGCGCGTCTTCAACGCTGACCTGCGCCTGCAAAGCGAAGCGATTTCGGTCACCCCGACCACCGGATCGACGACCGCAACGACCGCAACCTATGGCTACGATGTCGACGGCCTGCTGACCTGCGCCGTGCTCTCTGGCTCCAAGTGCGAGACGAACCTCGGCAACAAGCTCGTCTTGGCCTACAGCGCGACAACGGGTGCGCTCACCAGCACCACGTTCGGCGCCACCGCAGCCTTCGCAGTCTCCGATGCATACACTCCGAACGCTTACGGCGAACTTGCGTCCTACAGCGCAAAGATTGGCACATCGTCTCCGTTCTTCTCGCTAACCTACGATAATTCCACAGGCATCGAACGAGACGGCTTCGGACGAGTCAAACGCGTCACGGACCACGTGGCCGGCACCGTTCGCGACTACAGCTACGACGAACAGGGGCGGCTAGCGTGGGTAGGCAACGGCTCCAGCGCCCTGCGCCACTACACGTACGACTCCAACGGCAATCGTCTGAGCACGAGCCCCACGTCGACGACAGCGATCGCTACCTACGACGCCCAAGATCGGCTAACGTCCTACGAAGGCACAGCCTACAAATATTGGCCGAACGGTGAACTCCGAAGCAAGACGACCGCTGACGGCGCCATGACCGAGTACAGCTACTCGCCGCTGGGCTACCTCACCGGCGGCACGCTCCCGAACGGTACGACCTTCAACTTTTCCTACGACGGCGCCGGCCGCCGAATCCAGAAGGTGATTGGCTCGGTAACCACGCGCTACATTTATCGGGACGGCCTGCGCCCTGTCGCGGTGCTGGATGGCAACGGCTCGTTGATCTCGCGCTTCGTCTACGGCTCTCGCAAAACCGTGCCTGACCTGATGGTGTTGGCTAATGGCAGCACATTCCGGATCATCTCCGATCAATTGGGCAGCCCGCGCGTGATCGTCAGCGTTGGCGGTCCCAGCGTGATCGTACAGAGGATCGACTATGACGAGTTCGGGAATCGGTCTGTGCCGACGGACAGCGGGGCGTTTGCCGCTGTGGCGCAGCCTTTCGGATTTGCTGGGGGACTGTACGACGCAGATACGGGGTTGGTTCATTTTGGGGCGAGGGATTATGATCCCGTCGTGGGCAGGTGGATCAGCAAGGATCCGATCCTCTTCAACGGCGGGCAGGCGAACCTGTACGTGTACGTCAACAATGACCCAGTGAACGCATCGGATCCGAGCGGCAAAGGCCCCGTGGATATTGCTCGCTGCGTGGCCAATGGAGGGTCGTTGAGCGATTGCGTCGACAACGAGCACCATTCATTGTGCGAGAACTGGGGAATCGCCTGCGATAGTGATGATCAGACTCCTGGTGCAGTAGCGCCGCCGACGATGACCCCTAATTGCAAGGCTGTGGCCGCCGATTGTCGAGATCAATGCGTCGAGGAGATGCTGCGACCGCGTGGTTGCTTCGACAATGGCCCCGACTTTCAACGGTGTTTTCAAAGCTGTAAGCGCGACGCCGGATGCTAGGAGGCGACATGACGTCGGATCGTGAGATTGCTTTGCGCCTTGCTTCCGTAGCTGTTCCCCTGATGGTTGAAGAGCTAGACCGTTTGATCGAGTCCGCCTGTGTCGGGTTACCGAGGAGCGAAGCTGATCAGCTATCTCAGGCAGCGGCGCGGTCGCGAGCTGCCACCTTAGATCTGGGACGGCTTCTTGTTGGAGCGACGACACGGGCTGAAGTTGAGAACGCTGATGGTGTCGATGGATGCACCGCGCCGCGAATGGACAAGGAGCGCGCTACTTTGGTTGTTCGCGACTTGGACGCTTTGATTCGGAGCATTGATCACGAGATTTTTCAGCCACTAAAACGTGGGCCTTTAGGCGAAGACGAACTTCGGCAGGTAGCGCGCCAGGTCGGTGAGGTTTGGCGCTGGATTATCGATGATCTGCAAGAACCACTGTGGCGCCAGTATCCGGAGCTTGGGCCAAGTGAAGGTTGAACGAGCAATCTCGTCTGCGACTTGGATGGACTGCGGATTTCTCTCCTCCGTCCAGGTCGTGACCGAGCGCATCTCGAATGCTGCCGAATATCCTTTTTGCCTACCTGCTGTGAAAGCTCTCGGCGCGAGGCTGCGTCTCGACTGCCGCGCGACTCTACTAACCGGCGAGAACGGCAGCGGCAAGTCGACGATCATGGAAGCGATTGCCGTCGCTGCTGGCTTCAATGCGGAGGGCGGCAGTACGAATTTTCGATTCTCGACTCGGGCCTCAGAATCGCCTCTCCATCGGTGTATCCGGCTTTCGCGCACGCATCGTCGCCCTCAGACAGGTTTTTTTCTGAGGGCGGAGAGTTTCTTCAATGTCGCAACAAGCATCGAAGCGATGGACCGTGAGCCAGCGCCCGCACCTCCGTTGATCAATTCCTATGGCGGGCGCTCGCTGCATGAGCAGTCGCACGGAGAATCATTGATGGCGCTGGTAAGACATCGCTTTGGCCCGCAAGGCCTCTATCTGCTGGACGAGCCCGAGGGTGGGCTTTCGATCAGGCGACAGATCGAGCTCCTCCAAGAGTTACAAGCGCATGTGACCGAACGAGGGTCGCAAGTCATTGTCGCAACCCATTCGCCGATCTTGCTCGCTTTGCCGGGCGCTTGCATCTATCGGCTCGCAGAAGACGGGATTTCTAGAATCGAGTACGAAGAGACTGAAGCTTTTCGGCTCAGTCGGGATTTCATTTTGCGCCAGTGACGATTCCAGGCGGCGATCAGCTCGCTTTGCGCTTGAGCTCGTTGACGAAAGCGACGACGAACTCCACGACTTTGCGCTGCTGTTTGCGTGGAAGTTTCCGAACTTCCTCGAACGCGCGCTGCACTTCGCCGATGGGGCCTGGGCGATTGGCGAGAGCCTTGCTGGCGCTGCCGACGATGAGATCTTCGATGCGGACGCCGAGGGCTTTGGCCATGGCTGGGAAGAGGTCGGAGCGTGGGGGTTTGTCGCTCCATTCCCAGAAGGCGATGTTGGCCTGGGGCACTTTCAGGAACTAGGGCTCGCGAGGACGCCGAGGTGGTTGTCGAGATCAAGGCGGCCAGTGAGGTCGGCAGAGGCAACTACGGCAGCCCGCGCGTGCATCGCGAGCTGCGAGCGAAAGGGCGCCGCATCAGCCGGAAACGGGTCGAGCGAC
>DATEPG010000538.1:0-28227 GCA_035273265.1 Polyangiaceae bacterium | reverse complement strand
CTGTTCCAGCTGAAGGCGCGCCACCGGTTCCTGCAGCTCCCGGTGCTCCTCCCGTATGGCCGACGTTCGAATATCCACCGTCGTGGATGGTGGGCATTGCGCCTGCAGTGCCAGGATCTCCCGTGCCGCCGGTCGACTCGTGTGTCGGGCCTCCGCCATTGCCCCCCTGGACGGACGCGGAGCCGCCGCAAGCGAGCGGGGACAGCCCGAGAGAGAGCAACAGCGTGCTGCGGAGGAGACCTGCTTGTTTCGACAACGGGGTGCGCGACCGCAGGGTTTGGGCCATGAGCACGGAGCAGAGCAAGCCGTGTGCCGCAATTTGCGGAAACTCATTCGGCCACATTACGCGCTTTCTTCCCCGCCATTGCCGGGGCCCCTGGCACAACCCGGCACGCGCCCTGGCGTCTGAGTCGCGGCGCAGCCCCGCGGGCTAGCTACACCACGCGCCCAGCCCGTCGCAGGATGCGCAACAAGGCGGGGGGCTGTCACGGCGCCTGCGCCATGGGTTGGCATGACTCGAACCCACAACAAGCCTTGTTTCGCAATCGAAATGCAGCGCGGTCTGCGCTCCTGGACGAGCGCGCTCGCGGCATGCGCGCGTCGCTCACTCCGTCCGAGGCGTTGCTCTGGGCCCGCATTCGCGGGCGTCGGCTCGGCGTGGTGTTTCGCCGTCAGGTGCCGCTGCTTGGGCGGTTTAGCGCTAACTTCTTGGCGGCCGCTGAGCGGCTCGTGATCGAGGTCGATGGTGGGTGTCACGCCGAGCAGGCTCGAGCGGACGCGCAGCGTGATGCGGTGCTGGTTCGCGCGCGCTATCGCGTGCTCAGGCTCGATGCTGCGCTCGTCGTCCGAGGCATCGAGGCGGCTGTCTCGCTCGTCCGCCGGCGCTCGAGCGGTGAGCCCGTGGCTACGTCCGCACAAAAGCGAAAACCCGGCTTCGGGTGCCGGGTCTTCAGTCTGTCTTTTGTCTCTTTAGTCGGGGCGGGCAGATTGGCTGCTCCTCGTGGTGGGCGTCGCGTTGCGGTCGGCGTGCTCGCATCCCTTCGGGCTGCTGCGCGCGCCGGGACCCTCAACGCCGGACGCGGCCCCCAAGCGGGCCGCGCGCGGCGGAGGGTCCTACGGCGTTATTCGCCGCACGTCGTCTCGTGAGAGCGAGAGCGAGAGCGTACTCGGCAACGGCTCGGGCTTGTTGTCGGTTCGAGTTCTGCCGAGAGGCGCACGCCCCGCGCCAGCCCCGTCGGGGCCGCTGCGAGACGCCGGGGGGCTGTCACGGCGCCTGCGCCTGGGTTGGCATGACTCGAACCGACAACAAGCCCTTATTCCGCAGTCGAAACGCCGCGCGCGTCGCTCTCTTGGACGAGCGCGCTCGCGCGATGCGCGCTTCGCTCACGCCGTCAGAGGCGTTGCTTTGGGCGCGCATTCGTGGCCGCCGGCTTGGGCCGGTGTTTCGCCGGCAAGTGCCGTTGCTCGGGCGCTACATCGCTGACTTCTTGGCGCCGGCTGAGCGGCTCGTGATCGAGGTCGATGGCCGTCATCACGCCGAGCGAGCTCGGGCCGATGCGCGTCGCGATAGGGCGCTGGCTCGTGCGGGCTATCGCGTCCTCAGGCTCGAGGCCGCGCTGGTCATCGGCGACATCGAGGCGGCCGTCTCGCGCGTACGCGCAGCGCTCGGGCGGTGAAGTGGCGTGACCACAAAAAGCGAAAACCCGGCTTCGGGTGCCGGGTCTTCAGTCTCTTTTGTCTCTTTAGTCGGGGCGGGCAGATTCGAACTGCCGACCTCTCGGACCCGAACCGAGCGCGCTACCAAACTGCGCTACGCCCCGGAAGGAGGCGGCGGACAATGGTCTGAGGGGTTCGATCTGTCAAGGATGAGAAGTGGGGTGCGGGCGATTTTTGTTCAACAAAACAATCGGGGCCAAGCGGGCTGGCTGGCCCCGATTGAGACGGGTTACGCGCGCTTCTTCAGTTCGGTGACTAGGGCGGGGACGGCGGTGAATAGATCGGCCACTAGGCCGTAGTCGGCGAGTTGGAAGATGGGGGCCTCGGCGTCTTTGTTGATCGCGACAATGACCTTGGAGCCCTTCATGCCGGCGATGTGTTGGATGGCGCCCGAGATGCCGACCGCGAAGTACAGCTGGGGGGCGACAATTTTGCCGGTTTGACCGACTTGGTAGTCGCCGGGCGCGTAGCCCGCGTCCACTGCAGCGCGGCTGGCGCCCAGGGCCGCGCCGAGGGCATCCGCGAGGGGCTCGAGCACTTCCATGAACTTCTCTTTCAGGGCGCGGCCACCGCTGACGATCACGCTGGCTTCTCCCAGTTCTGGGCGAGCGCTCTTGACGGCTTCGAGCGAGACGAATTCGACGCGTGCTGACGAGGCTGCGGGCGCGGCCGGGGTTACGGCCTCGACCGGCGAGGCGCCGCCGCTCGGGACCGCGGGGTCGAGCTCGCTTTGGCGCGCGGTGGCCACTTGGATGGGCGTGCCGAGCGTGCAGTAGCCGTAGGCGTTGCCGGCGAACATCGGGCGCTTGTAGACGAGCTTGCCGCCGTCGGCGCTCACGCCGGCGCAGTCACCGGCGTACGCTGCGTCTAGGCGGGCGGCCACGCGCGGCAAGAGATCTTTGCCGAAGCTGCTGGCCGTGGCCACGATCAGGCCGAAGCCCTTGCCGACCGCGGCCACCGTCGCCGTGAATCGTTCGGCCGTGTACTTGGCGAAGGCTGGGTCGCTCGCGGTGAGCACTTTGGCGGCACCGTAGCCGGTCAGCTCTGCTGCAGCGGTTGTCGCGTTCGCCCCCAAAACCAAGATCGAGAAGCTTCCGCCGAGAGCCGGCAGTGCCAGCTTGGCGAAGGTGATCGCGGATAGGGTGGATTTTTTGAGTTTGCCGTCTTCGGACAGTTCGGCAATCACGAGTGCGTCGGACATGCTTCAAATCACCTTCGAAACGGTGGTGAGCTTTTCGACCAGCTCGGCCACGTCTTTGACTTTGGCTCCGCCCGCGCGTTGCGGTGGGCGCTCGAATTTGAGGTACTTGGTGGCGAGCTGCGCGCCGCCCGTCACGTCGGCCAGTGCTTTGACCTCGAGCGGCTTCTTCTTGGCGGCCATGATCGCGGGCAGCGGTGCGAAGCGCACGCCGTCGCCGTGTTTGAAGCCGGCTTCGGCTTGCGTCAGCTTGGAGTAGACGCTGGTCGGCGAGACGATGCGCAGATCGACCGTGACCACGGCCGGGAGCGTCACGCGCAGCGTGAGCACGCCGCCATCGACCTCGCGTCCGACGAGCAGCGCGCCGGTTTCTTCCTTGATCGTGGCCGCAAACGTAGCCATCGGATAGTCCAAGAGCTCGGCCAAACGCTGACCGACTTGGTTGCTGTCACCATCGACCGCTTGCTTGCCGAGTAGGATCAAATCCGGCTTTTCGGCATCGACGATCGCCTTCAGCGCAATCGCGACCAGGCGGCCGTCGAGTTCGTTGTCGTTGGCCTCGATGCGGATCGCGCGATCCGCGCCAGTGGCGAGGGCGGCGCGCAGCATGGTTTCGCACTCTTTGGGACCGAGCGTGACAACCACCACTTCGCCTTCGCGCTTCTTTGGCGCTTTGCCGTTTTCGGTCAGGCGCAGCGCGGCTTCGAGCGCATATTCATCGAAGGGATTGGTCTTCCATTCCAGACCAGTGGTGTCGATCGCATCACCCGATGGGCTGATTTTGACCTTGTTGGCGTTGTCGGGATCCGCAACGCGCTTCAGAGCAACCAAGACTTTCACAGCATGTTCTCCTCTCGGCCTTTTGGCCGAGGATCACGTGTCTTCTGGTCGGTGAGGTTAGTCCCTAGGCGCGATGCGTCAACGTGCGGGCGCGCTATTGTTCGCGGATTTGCCGGGAAGCTTGTGCGGTTTTGCCGAGGAGGCCTTGCCGTGGGCTCGCTTTTGTACGACATCAGCCTAGGAATTCATGGCGCTCACCACTGATTTTTTGGTTATCGGTAGCGGAATTGCAGGGCTGACGTTCGCTCTTCGTGCCGCCGAATTCGGTGAGGTGCTGCTGGTCACCAAGCGCGAATGCGATGACGCAGCGACCAACTGGGCGCAGGGTGGCGTCGCCGCGGTATTGGCCCCGGATGATTCGTTCGAAAAGCACGCCGAAGACACGCGTATCGCCGGTGCTGGTTTGTGCCACGACGTGGTGGTCGACATCTGCGTGCGCGAAGCGCCGGAAAGCATTCGCTGGCTGAGTGACGTGGGCGCGCAGTTTTCGCGCAACAAGGTTGGCGAATTCGATCTCGGGCGTGAAGCCGCGCACACCGAGCGGCGGATCGTGCACGCCGGCGACATCACAGGCCGAGAAATTCAGCGTGCGCTGCTGGAGGCCGTAAAAAATTCGCCCAACGTGCGCGTGCTCGAGTGGCACATGGGTGTGGACTTGATCACGATGAGCAAGTTCGGCGGGCCCGATCAGTGCGTGGGCGCTTATGTGTTCGACGAAAAGGCGGGCAAGGTCGACACCGTGCTCGCTCGAGCCACGATCTTGGCGACCGGCGGCGCTGGCAAGGTTTACCTGTACACCTCGAATCCCGACGTGGCTTCCGGTGACGGCGTGGCGATGGCCTACCGAGCGGGCGCCGAGATCGCCAACATGGAATTTTATCAGTTCCACCCCACGGTTTTGTTCGAGCCCAAGGCCAAGGGCTTTTTGCTGAGCGAGGCTCTGCGTGGTGAAGGGGCCGTGCTGCGTTTGCCGGACGGTGACGCTTTCATGGGCCGTCACCATGCGCTCAAAGATTTGGCCCCGCGCGATGTCGTGGCCCGCGCCATCGACTACGAGATGAAGCGCACCGGCTCCGAGCACGTGCTGCTCGATATTACGCACCGCCCGGCTGATTTCGTACGCTCGCGCTTCCCCAATATTTACGCCGAAATCAAAGCCTACGGGTTCGACATGACGACCACGCCCATCCCGGTCGTGCCCGCGGCTCACTACATGTGCGGCGGGGTGACCTCGGATTTACATGGTCGCAGCTCGCTGCCCGGGCTGTGGGTGCTGGGGGAGACCGCGTGTACCGGCCTGCACGGCGCCAATCGCCTGGCTTCGAACTCGCTCCTCGAGGGCTTGGTGTTCGCGCGCCGCGCCGCGGACAAGCTCGCCTCGCAAATCGCCGAGCTGCGCACTTTCCCGCGGCCGAGCGTGCCCGAATGGCAAACCGGTTCGGCCGCGCCCAGCGATGAAGCGGTGGTGGTGTCCCACAATTGGGAAGAGATCCGGCGCCTGATGTGGAATTACGTCGGCATCGTGCGCAGTGACGCGCGTTTACGCCGCGCGGCTCGGCGCATCGCGCTGCTGGAAGAAGAGATCCGCGAATATTACTGGAAGCATTTGGTCACTCGCGATCTGCTCGAGCTGCGCAACCTGAAGGACGTCGCCGAGTTGATCATCGCCTCCGCGGCCAGCCGAAAAGAGAGCCGCGGCTTGCACTTCACCATCGATCACGAAGAGACGCGCGAGAGCTGGGCCGAGGATACCGTGACGAAGCGCGGCGTGCTGGCGCACCTGCGCGGCCGCTAAATGCCCGAGCGTTTCGCGGTCTGGCAGGCACTGTTGTGGACCGCGGCTGCGACGGCGGGCCTGTGGCTTTCGTTGTCCTTCGTCGTTGTCGCATTGGGGCCGCGTGCGGACATCGTGGCGCTGGCGCTGACGCAAGTCGCTGTCTATGGGGCCGCCCTGATCTCGTTTGCGTCCTGGCAGAAAAAGCCGCTGCGCGAACTGCTGCCGCTGCGCTTTGCGCCACTTCCGCTGTGCCTGGCCGCGGCGGCGCTCGGGGTCGTGCTCCAATTTCCGTCCACGCTCTTGGCAAACCTGGTCGACCAACTGTACCCGATTCCCGAGGAGCTGATCAGGCGCCGGCTCGCCTTGATCACCCCGCACTCGACGCTGCACGGCATGCTGATCGTGCTCGTGGTCAGCTTCATCGGTCCGTGCATCGAGGAGTTCTTTTTTCGGGGAGTCTTGTTCGGCGCGTTGCGCCGAGGTCACGGCGCGCTTTTGACGGTGGCGGTAGTCTCGCTCTGCTTCGTCGCGGCGCACATGGATTTGCGTCTCCTTCTGCCGCTGCTGCCCGCGGCTTGGCTGATGGCCGAAGTGCGCGAGCGCACGGGCTCGATCTGGCCGAGCTTCGCGCTCCACGCCGGCTTCAACTCGCTGACACTATTTTCCGTGTTCAGTGGGCTCGTGCCCAGCGGCAAACCGCCGCCCGTGCCTCCAACGATCGCCCTCTTGGCCTGCTTGGTGGTGGCCGGCTTATTCCGGCTGATTCAGCGGTTGGCAGTCGCCCGCGACTCGTGACAGCTTCGGCCGCCTTGCCGAGCGACCCTTCACGCCGGCTCATTTTGCACTAAGGTGGCGCCGCAGCACCGACCCCATGCCCGCCGATATCGAGACCAAGATCGCTCTCTGCCTCCCAGGCGGCGGAGCAACCAGCGCCATGTTCCAGATCGGAGCCCTGGCCGCATTCGAGGACTCGGTCGAAGGTCTGGAAGTGAACCGCCTCGACTATTACGTCGGCAGTTCGGGAGGGGCGAGCGTCGCAGCAGCGCTCGCTGGCGGTTTGCCCGTGCAGCGCATCTATCGAGCGTTCCTGGATCCGGCGGATGTGTACTTCGGCCTCGAGCGGAAGCACTTGTTGCGCGTCGATTTGGGAGAATGGCGGCGCACCTTGGTCTCGGCCTTCGGCGCGCTCCGTCACGGTGCTTCGTCGCTCTTGTCGCGCACCTCGGCGCCCGCGCCGGCCGCCCTCTGGGAAGAGCTCGATCGATTGTACGACTCGCTGCCCGCGGGCCTGTTTACGCTCGACGGTTACGAGCGTTTCTTGGAAGATTTTTTCGTGCGCCGCGGCGTGCCGAACAGCTTCTATGGCATGCCGCGTCCGCTGCGGATCGTGGCCCACGATCTGGACTCGGGGCAGCGCGCCGTGTTCGGGCAAGGGGACTCCGCGGAGGTGTCGGTCACGCGCGCCATCATCGCCTCGATGGCGGTTCCGCCCTTCTTTTCACCGGTGCGTATCGGTGAGCGGCACTACATCAATGCCGGCGCCGGCCAAGTCGCGCACCTCGAGGTCGCGGTGGAAATGGGCGCCACCGTGCTGATCGTGGTCAACCCCATGGTCGCTTCGTCGGTCGCCACCGTGCCCACGGGCCACGGTCACCGGGATAGCCTGCGCGACAAGGGCATGATGTGGGTGCTCAATCAGGCGATTCGCATCGGCATGCACAAGATCGTGCGCGAAGAGTGCGCGCGCATCACCCGTGAGGGCCGCGCGCAAGTGATCCTGATCGAGCCTTCGCCAGAGGATTGCATCCTGTTCATGTACAACCCGGCCAGCTTCGACGCACGCCGCGCGATCTTGGAGTACGCGTATCGCCACACGCGCGCCGAGCTCGCAAAATCGTTCGCGTCGAACGATAGCGCGCTGCTGCGCGCTGGGCTGGGGCCGCGCCCGACGCCGAGTTCGGCCAGCCCCTCGAGCGCGGGTTAGCGTGTCTTCAGCCCGCACATGGCTGCTGCTCGGAGCCCTGGTGCTGAGCCTCGAGGCTTGCAAAAAGCCCTACCGCGTCGGTGAATACGTGCTCGTCGATTGGGAAGAAAATCGCCCATTCGCCGCGTATATCAAGGAAAAAACCGGCGCGGCGCGCTACCGCGTGCACTTCGATGGCTACGATTGCGACCAAGAGGTCAGCTTCGAGCGCATCAAGGGTCGCGTCGAGGGGCCCGTGCCGCAACCCACGCCAGGCAAATTGCCCTGTGCCCATGCTGCGCCCGCAACCAGCGGCTCTGCGCCCGCGATTACGTCTGCGCCGTTCAAACCCAACGATCACGTGCGCGTCACCTGGCGCGGCACGATTTACTCGGCCACCGTGCTGCAAGTCGTGGCCAAGGATCGCTTCGTCGTTCACTACGAGGGGCTCGAGTCGGCTTGGGACGAGACGGTGGGGCTGGATCGAATCGTCGGGCGTAGGCCCTGAAAAGTTCGCACTAGGTGCGGTGTATGCGGTCGGCCTCGTGGCGGAAAGCCGGACGTCCCCTTGCGAAACGGGCCGAATGCCCTACTGAATGGCGAGATGAGCCTCGTCTCCTTGTTCAAAGGTAAGGGCCCCAGTGGTTTCGGCTACGGCAGCACGGCTGAGGTCGTGACCCAAGGCGTCGCGCTCAAGGGCAAGAATTTCTTGGTCACCGGCAGTACCTCGGGCATCGGCCTCGAAACCGTGCGCGTGTTGGCACAACGTGGCGCGCGCGTGTTCGCGACGGGGCGCAGCAAAGACAAGGTAGCGAGTACGCTCGCTCGCATGCTGGGCGCGGTCGTCCCGCTCGAGTGCGAGTTGTCCGATCCGAATTCGGTGCGCGGCTGCGTCTCAGCGATCAAGAGCGATGGCGCAAAGCTGCACGGCATCATCGCCAATGCCGGTGTCATGGCGCTGCCCAAGCTGGAGCTGGTACACGGCTATGAGCGGCAGTTCTTCACCAATCACATCGGCCATTTCTTGTTGGTCACGGAGCTACTCTCCGAGCTCGCGGAGAAGGCGCGGGTCGTCATCCTGAGCAGCGGAGCGCACACGATGGCACCCAAGGCGGGGATCGAGTTCGACAACTTGGCTGGCCAGCGCAGCTATAAATCCTGGACAGCGTACGGCCAATCCAAGCTCGCCAACCTGCTGTTCGCCAAACAGCTGGCCAAGCGCCTGGCCACCGCGGGCTCGACCGTGACGGCCAACTCGGTTCATCCCGGAGTGATCATGTCCGGACTGCAGCGGAACATGCCCGCAGCGCTGCGCCTGAGCATGGCGATTGCCGCTCCGATCACCATGAAGAGCATCCCTGAAGGCGCAGCCACGCAAGTCTATGTGGCGACCCGGCCCGAGTTGGACGGCGTCAGCGGCGAGTATTTTGCCGACTGCAACGTCGCCCAACCGAGCGCGCAGGGGCGGGACTCGGCGTTGGCCGAGCGACTCTGGCAAGAGTCCGAGCGGATCGTACTGCAACTCAGTTAGCCGGCACGGCGAATGCCGGCTCACCCGGCATGTGACCCATACTGCGCCAGGCCGAGAGCAGCGCCCCACGGTCTCGCTCGTCGAACACGTGCGGATCGCGATCCGCGCTCTGCTTGGCGTAGCCGACCCAGCGCGCGGCGGCCTGCGCGTCACCCAGTGCCAAGTGCGTCAGGCCGCGATAGAGCGCGTAGCTCGCGAAGTCCCGGGCGGGGAGCTTGCGCGCGGCTGGCTCGGCCGCGCGAAACTGGGCCGCGGCCGTGGCGTAACGGCCGTCGCGGTAGGAATCCAGCGCGTCCGCCAACGCCGAATGGCAACCCGGCGAGCAGAGCAGCAAAATGAGCAATGAAAGCCAACGCATCCCCCGGGATCGGTCGCCGCTCGTGGCAGTTGCTATCGAACCACTTCGGTAAGGCAGGGCCGCTGCAGACAGGCGCTGGGCGCTCTGTTAATAGATGAACATGGCGGACCATACGTCAACCATGCTGGCCGCCAACTTGCGCCGGCTGCGCGAGCGCCGAAAGCTGACGCAGCAGGATCTCGCCCAGCGTTCGGGCGTGCCCCGGCCAACGCTGGCGCATTTGGAGTCGGGTGAGGCGAATCCGACGCTCAGCGTGTTGGTCCGAGTCGCGGAAGCGCTGGGGACGAGCATCGAAGAGCTGATCGGGCGCGTCGAACCCGCAGTCACGCTGCACCCCTCCAAGACCTTGACCGAGCAAAAGCGGGGCAAGGCGCGGCTGGTCGATTTGGCGCCGGCTGCCTTCGCCGGCCTCTCCTTCCTGCGAGTCGAGTTGCCGGCCGGTGCGCGCTTCGACGCAGCGCCGGAAGCGCGCACCGGGCGCTGCTTCGTCACCCTGGAGGCTGGCGAGCTGACGCTCGAGGCGGGCGGCGAAACACACCGACTCAATCGCGGCGACGTGGCAGCCATCCTGCGCGAAGTCGGGCATCGCTGGATCAATTCAGGGCGCTCCCAGGCAGTCATCTACTCGGTCACGGAGGGCTCGGCCGCTGGCTAATCGCCGGGCTACTCGAGGGATCGCGTGAGCCGGAGGCCCAACCACCGGTTGTCGGTATTGTCTGCTTCACTTGGTCGCAAAGTGAGAAAACCCCGGGTCCTGGCTTCCGTTGCAGGCTGAAATAGGGCTTCTCCTTGCGCGGCTGCGCGTTCCGGGCTAGCGATGCGCCGCCAATGTCCGCAGAGAAGCTTCGAAACATCGCCATCATCGCCCACGTCGATCACGGCAAGACCACTTTAGTCGACGCCATGTTGCGTCAAACCGGCGTCTTCCGTGCCAACGAGGCCGTGACCGATCGCGTGATGGACTCGAATGATCTCGAGCGTGAACGCGGCATCACGATTTTGGCGAAGCACTGCAGCGTCAAATACAAAGACTACACGATCAACATCATCGACACGCCCGGCCACGCCGACTTCGGCGGTGAAGTCGAGCGCACGTTGAAGATGGCCGACGGCGTGCTCCTGCTGGTGGACGCGGCCGAAGGTCCGCTGCCGCAGACGCGCTTCGTGCTCTCGAAGGCGCTCGAACTGGGCATGACGGTGATCGTGGTGATCAACAAGATCGACCGCCAGGATGCGCGCCCGGACGACGTGTTGAACGAGGTGTTCGACCTGTTCTGTGAGCTCGAGGCTAGCGACGAACAATCGGAATTTGCCACCATCTATGCCATCGGCAAAGAGGGCATGGCCAAGCGTGAGCTGAGCGACACCTCGAACAGCCTCGAGCCTTTGATGGAAACCATCGTGCAGCGCGTGCGCGCGCCGAAGGTCGACGAAAACGGCCCGCTGCAGGCGCTGGTGCACAACACCGAGCACGACGAATACGTCGGCCGCTTGGCGATCATCCGCATCAACCGCGGGAAGATCGCGGTCAATCAGACCGTGGCCCTGATCGGCGAGAAGGCCACCAGCAACGTGCGCGTCAGCGCGATCTTCAGCTTCGAAGGCACCAAGCGCATCAAGGTGGAGTCGGCCGAGGCCGGCGACATCGTGGCGCTCTCGGGCATGGAAGACGTGACCATCGGCGACACCATCAGCGCGGTGGACAAGCAAGAGGCGCTGCCTCGCATCACCGTGGAAGAGCCGACGATCAAGGTCACCTTCATGGTGAACACCTCGCCGTTCGCTGGAAAGTCCGGCAAATGGGTGACCTCACGCCACGTGCGCGAGCGCCTGTACAAAGAGGCGATGAAGAATTTGGCCCTGCGCGTGGAAGACACCGTGGAGCCGGATACCTTCTTGGTCTACGGCCGCGGCGAGCTGATGCTCGCCATCTTGGCGGAGACCATGCGCCGCGAGGGCTACGAGTTCTCGCTCGGCATGCCCGAAGTCGTGGTCAAGGAGATCGACGGCGTGAAGTCCGAGCCGGTGGAGCTCGTGATCATCGACGTCCCCGATCAATACGTCGGTGCCGTCACCACCCGCCTCGGTGAGCGCCGTGGCCAAATGATGAAGATGGCGAACCTGGGCTTTGGCCGGGCGCGCATGGAATTCAAAGTTCCCTCGCGCGGCTTGATCGGTTTCCGCTCGGCATTCCTCACGGAAACCCGCGGCACCGGTCTGCTCAACTCCCTGTTCGGCGGTTGGCAGCCCTACGGCGGCCCGATGCTCCGCCGCTCGAACGGCGCGATCGTCTCCGATCGCCAAGGCGTGGCAACCCCCTATGCCTTGTTCCACATCCAGCCGCGCGGCACGCTGCTGATCACCTCGAGCGCGCCCGTGTACGAGGGCATGATCATCGGCGAGCACAACCGCGACAACGATTTGGACGTGAACTGCGTGCGTGAGAAGAAGCTCACCAACATTCGCGCCGCCGGTAAAGACGAGAACGTGGTGCTGATTCCGCCGCGCACACTCTCGATCGACGCCGCGCTCGAGTTCATCGATCGCGACGAACTGGTCGAGGTCACCCCGGACCAAATCCGCCTGCGCAAGCGCGTGCTGGACTGCAACCGCCGCCCGCGCCGCGACGGCGACAAGTCCGAAAAGGCCTGAGCCGAGGGCCCCGGCGCGAGCTGGGGCCTGTTTGCCCCGTTCCTGTGGCGTCCCGCCTGGCGTGGTCGTCGAGCCATTTGCTAAGCTCGTCGGCGGAGCCAGCCAATGCCCGTCACTCTGACCGCGGACTACTTCAATCAGCTCGGCAGGCACAACCTGCCGGGCCACTTGGGCATCGTCGTGACTGAGGTCGCCGAGGGCCTGCTGAGAGCTGAATTCGCGGTCGGGCCGCACTTGCTAGCCCCAAACGGCTTCATGCACGGGGGCAGCGTGGTGTCGCTGGCGGACACCTGCGCGGGCTACGGCGCGATCGCGAATTTGCCGGAAGGGTCGTCGGGCTTCACCACGATTGAGCTCAAGACCAACTACTTGGGCACAGCGCGCGAAGGCGTGGTCGAGTGCACTGCCAGCGCGGTTCACTTGGGCCGCACGACTCAAGTCTGGGATGCCACGGTGCGTGCCAAGGGCAGCGACCGCGCGCTCGCGCTGTTCCGCTGCACGCAGCTCGTGCTTTACCCGAAAAAATAGACCGACTCGCCGCGTCTGGCCGGCGGTCCACGGCGCAAATGCGCACCCATGGACCATTGGCTGTCCCCCGGTGCCGGTTTATTTCGTCACCCGTGTACCCGGTCTGCACCAAAAGTGCCAAGCACCGACGCGCATTACCAACCCCCAAAAATTCCCGCGTACTCTCGGGTGCATTCCTTGCCCTTGGAAGCTGTGAGGTCTTGGCGTCTTGCTCAACCACGCGGATGAGTTGCCAGGCGACCAACGGGAGCGCGTGAGGCGGCACCCGCTACAGACTGAGTTCGTTTTCGGCAAACTCGGCGTACTGCGCGGCTTCGCGCTCTTCACGAGCGCGCTCACTGAGGACCCTAGCCAGCTCTTCACTCACGCGATCGAGCAGGGTGGTGGTCGTGGAGCGGTCGAGGGCGGAGATGCACACCGAATTCGGCTCGCTTTCGAAACCGGCGATTTCCTCGGGTGGAACGCGATCGATCTTGTTGTACACGCGCAGTCTTGCGGCGCGGTCGAGGTCGAGTTCGCTCAAGATCTTGCTGGTGGTCTCTAGGTGCTCGGTTTGCTCGGGATCGGAGGCGTCGACCACTTCCAAGATCAGATCGGCTTCGGTTGCTTCTTCGAAGGTGGCACGAAAGGCGGCAAATAGTTCTTTAGGCATGCCGCGGATGAAGCCCACGGTGTCCGTCAGCACGACCTGCTTGCCGTCCGTGAGCGTGAGCTGGCGGGCGCGGGTGTCGAGCGTGGCGAACAACTTGTCTTCGGCCAACACTCCGGCATCGGTCAGCGTGTTGAGCAGTGTGCTCTTGCCGGCGTTGGTGTAGCCGACGATGGCCACCACCGGCACGTCACTCTGGGCCCGGCGGCGGCGGCGTTCGGAGCGCTGCTTGCCCAGGTGCTTGAGCTCCTTTTCCAGGCGATTGATGCGGTCGCGTGCGCGGCGACGGCCGATTTCGAGCGTGGTTTCGCCCGGGCCTCGACCGCCGATGCCGCCGGTCAAGCGACTGAGCGAGTCGTCCTTCGCGCCCAAGCGGGGCAGCGTGTACTTCAACTGCGCGAGTTCGACCTGCAGCTTGCCGTCGCGGGTTTCCGCGCGCTGCGCGAAAATGTCCAAGATCAACTGCGAGCGATCCAAGACTTTGAGGTCGGTCTTGCCGGCAATGCCGTGGGCTTGCGCGGGGTTCAAGTCGCAGTCGAAAATCAAGGTTTCCGCGTCCAGATCGATGGCCCGCATGACCACGTCTTCCAGCTTTCCCGGGCCAATGACGAATTTGGGATCGGGTTGATCGCGCAGCTGGATGATCGTGTCGGCGACCTCGACGCCCGCCGTGCGGGCCAGGCTGTCCAGCTCTCCGAGGCGAGATTTCGCGCGTTGCATGGCGCCCGCGCGGCGCTTGTCGCCCACGTGGATCAAGATCGCGCGACCGTCTTTGGCGGTGACCGTGCGCGTGCGCTCTTGCTGCGCAAATTCAGCCTCGAGCGAGCCGATCAGATCGGCGAAGTTGGGCTCTTGTTGCCCGTAGGGCAGGGGCCCTATCACTTCATACGGCGTGCCTTTGCCTTCGAAGGTCGGCGTGTTGTAGGCATAGCTGAAGCGCTGCGGCTCGCTGGCAGGATTGAGCAACACCGCGGCCACCAGATCCAGCCGCAGGCGCGTCAAGTCGACCAAATCGTCCTTGGTCAGCGGCTCGTTGAAGAGGTGCGTGTGCACCAAGCGCAGGGCGCGAAAGCGGCCTTCGGCTGCGCGCAGGCGGCCGATGTCGGGCAGCATCAAGCCGGTGGCGTGTCCGACGATCACGTAATCCACTTGGCCCGAGCGGTGTACCAGGGCGCCGACCTGGCGGCGGGATTCACGCGAAGCGTCCGCCAGGGAGCGGACGAGTTCGGGCGTGGCGATGCGGTCGCTCGGGACACGGCGCCTGTAGATGCGCTCGAGGGTTTTGATGGCGCTCGGCGAGAGGCCGGTGGTATTTCCGTAGAGCTCGGGCATGCAGGGGCGCGACGCGCGAGTCCCAGGTTACCATGCTTTTCGCGGGCGGAGGCGCTGCCGCGCCTGCAAAATCTCGTCAACTGTCGCGGCGCGGTGAGGCATAGTGGCGGCGCATGGCGCTTTTGACCGAGCTTTCGTTGGCCGCCGCGGCCCCGCTGGCCAAACTTTTCAACCTGGATTTGCGCAAGATCGAGCCGCTGACGGCGGGTTCGGTGAACTCCAATTTTCGGCTGACGGACAGCGCGGGAAAGCTCTACTTCGCGCGGCTGTACGAGGAGCAGGATCACGCAGGCGCGCTGCGCGAGCACGCGCTGGTCGCCGCCTTGGACGACGCGGGCGTGCCCGTCGTGCGTGCGCTCCAGACCCAAGACGGCGGCTCACTGGCAGACTTCGCCGGTAAGGCGTTCGCGGTGTTCCCCTGGGTCGACGGTGAGAGCTTGTGCTTCGCCAGAGTCACGCCTCGCGCGTGTGTCGACCTCGGCGCGGCGTTGGCTCGCGTGCACTTGTGTTCAGCGAGCGCTCCAGCGCTCCCGGGTGGCCGCTTCCGTATTCCGGACTTGCGCGAGCGCCTCACGCGCGTGGAAGCGTCTGGCCGCGCATCGCTCTTGCCGGCGGTGCGTACGATTCGCGAGCGCTTGGACTACTACGAAGAAAATCGTGCCAAAAACCTGGAGCAAGGCATTTGCCACGGCGATTTGTTCCGCGACAACGTGCTCTGGCAAGGACCCAAGCTGCGCGCGCTGATCGACTTCGAGAGCGTGTGCCTCAATCACTTCGCCTACGACTTGATGGTGACCGTGCTGGCCTGGGGTTATGGCGCGGAATTCGAGCTCGCCTTGGTGCAAGCGCTGTTCGATGGCTATCGCAGCGTGCGCCCGCTGCCCGCGGCCGAAGTGGCCGCGCTGCGCAGCGAGGGTGCGATCGCGTGTTTGCGCTTTGCCAGCACGCGGCTCACGGATTTTTCGCTGCGGGTTCCGGAGGGCACGCCGCCGGTGCGTGAATTTGGCCGATTTTTGGCGCGCATGACCGCGCTCGAGAACGGCGCGCTGGACCGCTGCATTGCGTCACTCGAGGCCTGAGCGTGCCGAATATCCCCGGCCCCGAGCGAAAAATCGCCTTCACGCGTGACGCCTGGGGCTATCCCGCGGTAAAGGCGCGTGATCTGCGCGAGGGCACGTTCGCTCTCGGCTACTTGCACGCGCGCGATCGCCTGGTGCAGATCACGCTCACTGGGCTCGCTGCGCGGGGTGAGCTGATGAGTGTGCTCGGCGACGTGCCGATTGCGCGGCTGATCGATCACAGCTCGCGTGCCTTGGGCTTGGGGCGTAGCTCGAAAGAGCAGCTGGCACGCTGCACCCCCGAGAGCCAAGCGCTGCTCGGCGCGTACGCGGACGGCTTCAACGCGGGCGTGCGCGCTCGCGGCTATCCGCTCTTGCTCCGGCTCCTGGGCGTGCCGCGTGCGCCGTTCAGCGCCGAACGAGTGCTCGAAGTCTATCGCTTCGTGACCTATTTCGGCTTGACGAGCATGACCGTGTCGACGGAGCTGATCATCGCCGAGCTAGCCGCCCGCGGTGCGCCGCGGCGCGTTTTCGACCGCTTGCTGGGTCCGAATGCGCGAGGCATCGATCTCGACGCGCTGAAGCAGCTCCGGATCCCGAAGGCGCTCTCGTTCTTCGATTCGGATGGCGGCGGATCGACTCAGGCCGGCTCGAATGCGTTCGCCGTTTCGGCGCAACGCTCGAGCACCGGTGGCGCGCTGTTGAGCGGCGAATTCCATATGGAAGTCGGCAAGTTCCCGCCTCTGCTTTACGCCGCGGAGCTGGCCTTCGCGGACGGCTCTTATTTGTGCGGTATCACCATCCCAGGCTGTCCTTGGTTCGCGGCCGGCCGAACCGAACACGTGGGTTGGTCCTACACCTTCGGTCACGCCGACAACGTGGACTTCATCTCCGAGCGAGTGCGGGCGGGCGAGTACCTGCGCGAAGGAAGCTATCGACCGCTGACTTTCCGCGAAGAAACAGTGGCCATCAAGGGCAAGCCCAGCGAAACCTGGGTCTTCCACGAAAGCGATCGCGGCACGGTGCTGGGCGATGTCACGGGAGAGGCGCATTTGCCGGGCATCCGCGTGACCGGCGTTCAGCAAGCATTTCGCGCTTTTTCAGCCGCCACGCGCATCCCCGCCTGTCGCACGGTCGATGATCTGTTGGAAGTGCAGCGCGAAATCCAGAGCGTCTCGCTCGAAGCGATCTTGGTCGATTCTCGGGGCGATATCGCCAGCATCGTGACCGGCACCATCGACCAAAAACCGGATGACTACAGCGGCGCCTATCCGCAATTGGGCCCGGCCTTGAGCGCAACACTCCCGGAGCCCGTTCCGGAAAGCGGCCGACCGATTGCGCTGCGCCCTCCGCTCGGCGTCGTGGTGTCCGCAAACCAAGGCGGACACGGCCCGCACCGCCAGCGCTGGTGCACGTTCCCAGAGGCGCCGTACCGCTTCGAGCGGATCAGCGAGCTTTTGGCCGAACGCGAACAGCACGACCCACGATCTTTGCTGCGCATTGCCTACGACACGCTGGACGGCAGCGCGCGGCGGCTGCTGCCGATCTGGGCGCCGCTCCTGCCCGAGCACCCGCTCGCGCAGGCGCTCGTGTCCTGGGCCCCGCAGCAGGCCGATCGCTCGCTCGTCAGCTTGTTTGGGAAGTTGTACGAAGAGGCTTGTTTTCTGCTGCTCGAGCAAGATTTGCCGCGCGCCGACGCGCGTCGCATGCGCGAGTGGTCGGCGATCGCGCTCTACCAAGACCAGCTCGATCGCGTGCTGTCGCTGGAGTGCCCCGAGTTGCTCAGCGAAGCCGAGCTCGCGCCGCTGCTACACGCCGCCTTCCAGGTTGCGCTCGCCGAACACGGGACCCACGACGTGCCAGTCCGCACGCGCTTCTCGCACCTCGTCACGCGCGGCCGTTCACCCGCTTTCCTTGGCTTCGATTCGCCCCCGATCGAGCTCCCCGGAAGCCCAGTCGCCCCGTTCCAGTGCCGCGTCTCGCCGATCTCCGGCGAACGTTTGGTGTACGCGCCCGCCTTCCACCTGCTGATGGACATGAAGCAACGCGGGGCCTGGTACAACCTGCCCGGCGGCGCCTCCGAGTCGCGCTTCGGCCCCGGCTACGGCCAAGGCGTCCAGCCTTGGCTCGAAGGCACGCTGCAGCCATTGGGCAGCTCGCCGCTGCCGGTTTTGTCGTTAAAACACGCGCTAGCCGAGCGCTGAGCAGCCGCGGAGCTCGACGAAGCGCCGCTAGCTCGAGGCTTGGGCACGGTCAAACTAGTTGCCGGACAAATCCACCATTGCCTGGATATTGCCGTGCACCGGCGCAGCCCGCGAAAACGCGCGATCCGTTCTGAGCACGCGCATCAAGACTCGCGGCGAAGGGGCGAGGGTGATGCCGAAGTAGCGGTCGATGCGTTGGTTCGGGACGAGCTCGAGGCGGAAGCGCTGGAGCAGCAGCGCAAGCACGATTTTGATTTCGAACCAGGCAAAGGTGGCGCCGATACACATGCGGGGGCCCGCGCTGAAGGGATTGTAGCCGTAGGGGCCCGGATCGGCGGTCTGCCAGCGTTCAGGTAAAAAACGCAGCGGCTCGGGGTACAGGTCCGGCATGCGGTGCGTGTGATAGATGCTGCTCAGGATTTCGGTGCCTGCGGGGATCCGATACTCGCCGAGTTCGCTATCGCGCGCGGTGATACGATGATTGAGCGGCGCGGGTGGGAACAGGCGCAAGCTTTCTCTCACCACGCGGTCGAGCAGGGGGAGCTCGGCCAAGTCTTCGAATGTGGGCGCTGAGCCGCGCAGTTTGCCGGACAGCTCGTCGCACAAGTCCGCCAAAACTCGAGGGTGCAGCGCGAGCAGGAGTAAGGTCCAGCTCAGGGCATTCGAGCTGGTCTCGTGGCCGGCGGCGAAGATCACTCCCGCGTGCCCGATCAGCTCGTCCTCGCTCAGCTGCGCTCCGCCTTCGTCCCGCGCTTCGATCAACATCGACAGCATGTCACGGTCGCTGCCCCGGTTTTCGCGCTTCAGGCGAATCACTTCGAGGATGCGCTGATCGATGCTGCTCGACAGATCGAGCCAGCGCCGATACGGCGTGAACGGGAGATCGAAGGGGACGATATTCGCGCTACGCAGGGTCGCGTTCCAGCTCTCGATATCGTGACCAATCTGCAGGCCGAGCTGGCCGAAGTTCGCGCCGAACAAAGTTGCGGTCGCGATGCGCAGTGTCACGTGCATCATGTCCGGGCGAATGTCGCGCGTAGTTCCGGGGCGAAAATCCGCCAAGAGCGCCTCGGTCACTGCTATCATTTCGTCGCGGTAGCTCTCGATGCGGCTGCGGTGAAAGGCGGGCATCAGCAGGCGGCGCTGGCTGCGGTGATCGGCTTCGTTGGCGTGGAACAAGCCAGTCAACATGCGCGTGAGGGGGCGTGTGCGTGGGCTCAGCGGTTCCTCGGGGTAGAGCGGGCCGCTCAGCGCGCATTTGTGGAAATCAGCGTGGTTCGTCAGTAGCGCGCGGTTGTACTCGGGCCCGTACAGAAACACCGTGCCCGGAACATTGCGTTCGGTCGAGACAACGCGCGTTGGGCTGCCCACGACCAGCTGTGCGATCGGGCCATACTTGTCGAACAGTGCACCTACATGTGCGATCGGATCCAACACGAAGCGCAAAAGTTCCGCGATTGGCCCAAGCACGGGCAAAGCAGTGGGCCCCGGCACCGATAGGGAAGCGCTCATCGAGCGCGAGTGTCGTCGAGCGCCCGGCCGAGTCAACTTCGCCCAATCGTAACCAGCTGAAGTTGCGGCAAGCCCCGGGTATTTGCAGCCGCCGTAGAACGCCGCCCTGTCGGTCGCGGGTGGGGGTGCTAGTTTCAGCAGCGTGGCAAGGCTCGTCGACTTCGATTTTCCGGCTTTCGTTCGTGAGCGCGCCGGTCGGCGCCCTGGCAGCGTGCTGGGCGACGATCACGGCTATGCCTACGTGTCCGATCGCAACACGCGCGCGACCTTTCAACGGCTCAAGCCCGTGGAGCTCGCGGTGGCCGCGGCAGTGCGCACGTTCAAGAACGTCGGCAAAGCCGAACTGCTCGGGCATGCCGTAAAGATTGGCCCGCGCCAGTTCCCACGCGTGCACGCTTTGGCCGAACGTTGCGCGGAAACCTTGGGTATCCCGGTGCCCACGGTGTACATCGTTTCGAACCCGCACCTGAACGCGGCTACCTATGGCACGAATGAGGACGCCTTCATCTTGGTCAACTCGGCGCTCATGGATCACTTCAGCGACGCCGAGTTGCTGAGCGTGCTGGGTCACGAGTGCGGCCACATCCACAACAATCACGTGGTGTACCTGACCGCCATGCACTACCTGACCAACGTGGCCGGTATCGTGCTGCGCAACCTGGCCCTGCCTGCGCTCTTGTCGCTGCGCGCGTGGTCGCGCCGCGCGGAGGTCACTTGTGATCGCGCGGGCGCACTGTGTGCGGGCAGTCTCGAGCCAGCGCTACGCGCGCTGACCAAGCTCGCGCTCGGCTCGCAAAAGCTGTACGAAGAGCTGAATATCGAGGCCTTCCTCGAGCAACACAGCGAGGCCAAGCAGAGCCTCGGTCGCTTCAGTGAGGTATTCTCCAACCATCCTTGGCTGCCCAAGCGAGTGCTCGCGCTGCAGGCCTTCGCCGACAGCGAGCTCTTTCGTCGTCATGCAGGCCTCGGCTCGGGAGGCCAGAGCATGGCCGAGGTCGACGAACGCGTGCACGGCTACATCAAGGTCATCGGTTGATGCCCGACGAGCCAACGGTCCTTGTGCGCGGAGTTTCGCCGGCCCTCCAAGCACTCAAGGCGAAGGTTGCCAGTGACTCGGCTGAATTTCGTCGCGAGCTGGGCTGGCGTTTGCCCGCTGCGTTGGAATCGGTGAGCGCCTCCGAAATTCGTCAGCATCTCGGCCCATTCTTGGAGCACACCTTTCGCGTTTGGGCCGAAAGCGAAAATCGAGAAGTGCAGGAAGCATTGGCGGCGCTCGCTCAACGCGATCCGCCTGTGCAGGAAAGCCCCGGGCCAGCCGCAGCAGCGCTCACGGGTCCGGACCAGCGACGCATGAACCCGAGCTTCGACGTCGATAGCTTCGCCCTGGACGCGAGCGTGGTCGCCGCGTTGGCGCTGGGGGTAGGGACGTTGTTCGCGAACGCTGCGGTCGGAGGCTTGTTTCTGCTGGCCGCGCCCACGCTGGCGGTGCTCGGCCGGGAGCGCGGAGATCGCGCGCTACGCCAGCGCGCCGCACAATCCGCGATCAAAGCCGTGGACGATGCCCTGACGCGTTTCGATGCCGAGCTTTTGCGCGTGATCGACGATTTCGGGGGCGACGTGAGCGCTCCAAGATCGTGAACCCCACGGTCCGGTAGCGCAGGCCGTGCGAATTGGATTCCCGGAGATGAACAGCGCGTCACAGCCGAGCTGGCCTGCGCGTTCGACTAGCCATTGCACCATCCGCGGCGTATCCGTAGCCACATTCGCTCGTTTGGCGCGCAACAAAGCGACATCGACGTGCGGCCGAGTGGGGGCCGAGCTGGAGTAGAGCTCCACCGTTCGGGCCGGGCGCGAAACGAGCGGGTGCGGCGGCGTGTTCAAACGCGTCGTTTCCACGGACGCCGTGACGCAGCCCGAAGCAAAAACCACCAGCCCCAGCAGCGAACAGATTGAGTTCATGGCGCTCCTCCGGCTGGGAATTAGCACATGCCCGGCGGCTGCGGCGCGGCTTTCGTGCTAAGCGTCGGCCCGAACCCCACGGAAACGACGAGGAACGAACAGAGATGACGGTTGCTCGAGGCGGCAGGCTTCCAGACGCGATTGATGCAGCGATGGAGCGGCTGAACACCAGCGTAGACATCGATTGGGAGCTGTGGCGGGAGGACATCGCGGGCTCGATCGCGCACGCCGAGGGCTTGGCCCGCGCTCTCGTGCTGACGGACGCCGAGGCGCTCTCGATCGTCACCGGTCTTCGGCAGATCGAGGGCGAGATCGAACGCGGCGAGTTCGTTTGGGATCGCAAGAAAGAAGACGTGCACATGAACATCGAGGCGCGCCTGCGCGATGTCGTGGGCCCCGTCGGGGGCAAGCTGCACACGGGCCGCTCACGCAACGATCAGGTCGCGACCGATCTCAGGTTGTGGACGCGCCGGCGTTGTGATGAAGCGATCTTGGCCGTCGACGAGCTTGCTTCGGCAATCCTCGACCGCGCCAGTTCCGAAATCGAGCTGCTGATGCCTGCGTACACGCATCTGCAACGCGCTCAGCCCAGCCGATTGTCTCATCACCTCTTGGCTTGGCAGGAGCTGCTGCTGCGCGATCGCGGCCGCTTGGTCGACGCTCGGGCACGCCTGAACGAGTCCCCACTCGGCGCTGGCGCGGTCGCCGGCAGTGGCTTTCCGCTCGATCGCCAGGGCGTGGCGCGTGCGCTCGGTTTCTCGCAGCCGATGCAAAATTCGATCGATGCCACGGGCAGCCGCGATTTTTTGATGGAGGTTGCTTCCGCGCTGGCCATCTTCGGCGTGCACCTGTCGCGCATCGGTGAAGAGATCGTGCTTTGGTCGACGCAAGAGTTCGGCTTCATGACGCTGAGTGATGCGTTCTCGACCAGCTCTTCGATGATGCCGCAGAAGAAGAACCCTGACGTCGCCGAGTTGGTGCGGGGCAAGTGCGCGCGCTTGATCGGCTGTGTCACGACCCTGCTGGTGCTCGAGAAGAGCCTCGCGTTCGGCTACGGCCGCGATTTGCAGGAAGACAAACGCCCGATCTTCGACGCTTTCGAGTGCGCCTTGACCAGCGCGCGCGCGCTGACCGGCGCCATCGCCACCGCTACCTTCCATGGTCCGCGGATGAGAGCTGCGCTCGCGACCGGGCACCTTTGTGCCACGGATCTGGCTGATTTCTTGGTCCAGCGCGGGTTGCCGTTCCGCGAAGCGCACCACGTGGTCGGCGCGATCGTGCGTGAAGCCGAGGAACGCGGCCTTCAAATTGGCGAGCTTCCGGCTGACGTGCTGGTCGCCGCGCATCCCTCGCTGACCGGTCCCGAGCTTTCGCTAGCGCTCGATCCCGAGGCAGCGGTCGAGCGACGCTCACTCGTCGGTGGCCCAGCCAAGGTCCGTGTTCAAAGCGCGATTGCCGAGGCGCGCTCACGCTGGGCCAGGCAGGCCTGACGGGTCCTTACGTCGACGAACCGCGAGGCGCGACCAAACGCTGTGATGGGCCTTGAGTTAGAAGCTGAGGCCCATCTGCTTTTGCCCGTTGAATACCCAGATTTCGCGGCTGGTTGGGTCTGAGCGATCGAACACTCCGCTGCTCCAGAGCGCGAGGCCGGTGATCACGAGCGCTCCCGCGGACGCCGCGATGGCATAGGGCCAAATCGTCTTTTCCGAAGTGGGTTCGGTCTGCGGGGCTGCCGCCGGGTGCCGCCAAATGACGACTTGGCCGCAGCGCTCGCGGTCGCACAGCGCGGCTTCGATGCCACCCTCGCGGGCGCGCGCCAAGACGTAGCTGTCGCAACGGGCGTGCGGAGCGGGCACCGCTCGCCCGGCCGCGAAGTAGCCCCGCCCAATGTCGTCCGGGCTGCAAGCGACGGTTTCGGGCACCGGCAAGCGCAGGCTCGGCTCGTCCGCACCCAGCTTGGTCCAGCCTGCCCAGAGCAGCCGCCCGCCGCGCGCGACGCGCGCGTGATGATCACCCGCTGCCGCCAGAACCGTGGCTTGGCTGCGCAGTCCGTCCCACTCCAGCACGTCCTCCGGCTCCAAGCCTTCGATGCTGACCCGATGGCTGTCCGCCATCTCTGCCTCGCGTTCTGGTGCGCGGTCCGAAAAGGGGGCGGCGCGCGGTCCCTCCAAGACGGCGGCGCGCTTGCGCAATGCATTGGCGGCATCGGTGCCATCGGGCGCGCTGCTCTCGACCTCCGCGGATTGTTCTAAAATTTCGGCCATCAGCCAGGCAGACTGTGGCAACTCCGGGTGCTCGCGCAGCACCCGTTCGGCTCGCTCGAGCGCGCCGAGCGCCCGGCTCTGCTCCAGTGAAGCCGCGGCATTGCGCGCTTCTTCGAGCGAACTCTCGATCTGCGCCACCGCGTCCGGCGCGTAGGCCGCAGCGCCCACGTGATAACTCGCCGCATTTTCCCGTGGGGCCTCGAGCCGCAGCAAGCGGCTGTGCGCGAAGGCGGCCAAGTCTGCACGAAATGTAGGCAAGAGCGATGAGGCTGAAAGCCAGACGAGAACGGCCGTTTGGCTCATGGATGCGCCATGGTAGGCTAGCTTTCTCGTCTTTGCCGCAACTTATGAAGCGGAGCATGCGCCGTACGGCGCGGAAATACCGAGGGTCCCGTGCAGCTTGATTTCGTGAACCGAGAGCTCACGATCAAACTCGTTTACTACGGTCCAGCTCTGAGCGGCAAGACCACGAACCTTCAGGCCCTGCACAAGGCAGCCGCGCCCGGGGCGAGTGGACGTCTGATGACGCTCGAGACGAAGGACGACAGAACTCTGTTCTTCGATTTATTGCCACTCACTTTTCGCAACCAGGGAAGCCTGGCTGTGCGGCTCAAGGTCTTCACCGTGCCGGGGCAGGTGATCCACGCTTCGACCCGGCGGCTGGTCGTACAAGGGGCCGATGGCATCGCCTTCATCGCCGATTCACGCGCGGCGGAGACGCAGCACAACACCGAATCGTTCATGGATCTGCGTGACAATCTCAAGCAGCATGGCCTCACCTTGCGGCAGATGCCGCTGATCATTCAGTTCAACAAGCGAGACATGCCGGACGTGCGCAGCGATGCGGAAATCGCTGACCTGGCCTCCAAGGGACGCGAGCCGGTCTACTTGGCCGTGGCCACGCGCGGCGTGGGCGTGGTGGAGAGCATGATTGGGCTGCTCCACCTGACCTGGAGCGCGCTCGACGCTGAGCACGATTTGAACAAGAAATTCGGCTTCGACCCCCAAGCTTTTTTGACGCAGGTCGCGCAAAAGCTAGGCAACCCGAAACCCATCCCGGAGATCTTGCAAGCTTGTGTGGGCGGAGCGCTCGATGTCCTTCGGCCGGAGGTTGGTTGATGATCCCGCCTGCTGCCGCGAAGACCTTCGACGAACTCACGCTCGGCCACGGCGTCAGTCTGGAAGACTTGATCGATCGCGACGCCTTGGGCGAAATGGTCAAGAGCTTTTACGATTTGTTCGGCGTACCGCTGCGCATCTTTAGCGAGGAAGGCAAGTTACTGGGGGACGCTGCGGATCAGATCCCGCTGTACACGTTCCTCAATTCGGTGAAAGCCGGCCGCGCAGCGATGGCTGAAGTGGCCAGCAAAGTGAAGAACATCGCGCTCGGGGACGATGGCATGGCGAGCTACCCGTGCGCGACGGGTGAACACTATCGAGTCGCGGCCATCCAATACGACGGCAAGCGCATTGGTCGAATGATCCTGGGTCCATTCGTGACGCCACCCCAGGTCGAAACGCCTGCGGCGTTGCTGGCGCTCGATCCCGAACTCGATCCGGTCCGGTTGCGCGAGCTGTTCCGGGCCATGCCCCGCGCGCAGGACGACGCCGTCGTCAAATTGGCCAACCACCTCGGTCGCACGCTGGATTTATTGTTGTTCAGCGGCCACCGCGCGCTCTTGACCAGCAATATGCACTTGGCCTCCGTTCGCGAGAGCTTTCGCGAGCTGGAAGACAAGAACGACAAGCTGCAGACCGCGTTCGATCGACTGAAGGAGCTCGACCGGTTGAAGAGCAACTTCTTGGCCACCGTGTCGCACGAGCTGCGAACACCCTTGACCTCGATCATCGGCTACAGCGAAATGCTGGTCGAGGGACTCGCGGGTGAGATGACCAGCGAGCAGCGCGAGTTCGTGCAGACCATTCGCGACAAGGGTGAACAGCTCTTGCAGCTGATCAAGGGCCTCTTGGATTTGTCGAAGCTGGAGAGCGGGACGATGAGTCTGCGCAAGGCCCAGACCGACATCCTGGGCACCTTGCGCGACGTTGCGCAGACCATGACCCCGACCGCGCGCAAGAAAGAGGTCGAGCTGGTGGTCGACGTCGAGAACGGCCTGCCGCTGATTTGGGCCGACACCGAGCGTCTGCGACAAGTGTTTTTGAATCTGACCGAAAACGCGATCAAGTTCACGCCAGCGCAAGGCAAGATCACGCTTTCGGCGCGGATGACGGCCATCGAGGCGCCTCGCCCGGAGGACGAAGGCGGCATGGTGATCATGAGCGCCCGGCGCACCGCGATCGAATTTCGCGTCGCGGACACCGGCATCGGTATCCCTGAAGATGAGCGCGGCCGCGTATTCGACGCCTTTTACCAGGTGGACTCGAGCTCTACGCGCGAAGCGGGCGGCACCGGGCTCGGGCTGTCGATCGTGCGCCGTCTGATCGACGGTCACGATGGTACCGTGCGCATCACCGACAACCAGCCGAGGGGCACGGTGTTCGTCGTGACCATCCCGGTCAAGCGCGCAACCATCGGCTGACTCGTGTAGCGTGCGACGGATGACCGCGCGCGCTCGGCCCATCTCTGAATTTGCCGCCATCGCCCGGCTCGAGGCGCTCTTCCGTCAAGCAAGTTCCGCGGTCGAGCTGGGCATCGGTGACGATGCGGCGGTGCTCAAATCCACCGGGCGCTGGCTGTGGACGGTCGATGCCGCGGTCGAACACGTGCATTTCGAACGCGGCTGGTTGAGCTCCGCCGATCTGGGATTTCGCAGCTTTCAGGCGGCAGCCAGTGACGTGAGCGCCATGGGCGGGTCGCCCTTCGCAGCGCTCTCCAGTGTGATCTTTCCGCCGGGCTTTGCCGAAGCCGAGCTCGCTCGACTGGCTCGCGGCCAACGCGCGGCAGCACGCACGTTGGGTTGTGCGATCGTGGGCGGCAACTTAGCGCGCGGCGCGGAGCTCAGCATCACGACCACGGTCGTCGGCAGCGTGAAGCGCCCGCTTCTGCGCAGCGGTGCTCGCGTCGGTGATGAGCTCTGGTTGTGCGGCGAGCTCGGCTTGGCTGCGGCCGGATTGCGGCTACTCCAGGCCGGTATGCGCCGAGGCACGAGCGCAGCGGCGCGCCGTGCGCTCAGCGCGTTCCGACGTCCGCAGGCACAACTTGCGGCGGGCCTCGCCTTGTCACGTGGCGCACACGCAGCGATCGACATCTCCGACGGCTTGGCGGGCGACGCACTCCACCTCGCGCAGGCCAGCGGCGTGGAACTGCTGATCGATCTCGCTGCGCTGGCGGAAACCCTCAGCCCCGACTTGCACACCTTGGCCCCGCGCTTGGGGATCTCCGCACTCCAGCTCGCGCTGTATGGGGGTGAGGACTACGCACTCTTGGCTGCTGGCCCCAAGCGAGCCCGGCCGCAGGCTGCCCACGTGATCGGGTCCGTGGGCGCGGGCCGCGGGGTCTGGCTCTTGGACGCCGGACGTCGACGTCGCGCGGGTCGCGGTTTCGAGCACTCCGGCGTCCGCAAGGGTCGCTAGCCGGCCCCTTGGCCGAACCCGGCACCCGTGAGGGTGGGCGGTGCCGGGTTCTTCGCTCTTGCTGCGCATGATCGAGCCTAATTCAGCGGCAACCGCGGGCGTACGGCGAATTCCGACCTGGCTGGCACCCGAATTGCCCCGTGGCAATTGTGGATTCGGTTCCAGTTTCAAGTAACCTTTCCAAGCAAGACCCTCGAATTGTCGCCTTTGGAGTGAGGGACCGGTTCCAGAAATTACTCGTGTGCGTCTGGACAAGGCGGAGTCCGTCGCGCACATTGTGTCGCCCTTAGTTCAGCCCGATTCGGGCTTGGAGGTTTGAGAATGACTAATCGGAATATGCGATACTCGGGTCTTGGCCTGGCACTGCTCACGGCGGGCGCCATTGCTGCGTGCAGCAGCGACCCAGCCACGCCGAGCGGCGGAGCTGGCAACGGTGCAGGTGGCGCACCCGGTGGCGCCGGAGCCCCGGCGGTTTCGGGCGCTCCGGGTACCGCAGGCGCGGGCGTTGCGGGTGCCGCAGCTGGCGCCGCTCCGACCGCGGGCTCGGGTACGGGCGGCACGGGTTCGGGTTTCGCCTGCGCAGGCACCCTCCCGACCTCCCCGGTCATCACCGACTTCTCGAACCTCGTTGCCAGCACGACCAACCCCGGCAGCTTCACGTTCGCGGGCGGCGTGCTCGGTGGCACCTTCAGCTACCAACCCAACGCCCTCACCGTGGACACCCTGACCAACACGGCGTTGAACGTCAAAGGCAACATCAAGGCCTACGACGGCTTCGGCCTGTACTTCAACACCTGCTATGACGCTTCCGCGTATACGGGCATTTCGTTCAACATCAAGGGTAACGCTGGGCCGACCGGGAAGCTCAACTTCCGCGTTCAGACCAACACCAATACCGCGATCGACGCCGCGAACAGCAAGGGCGCCTGCGTAGCGACATCGGCGACCGACACGTACCCGGACTGCCACGCTGCCTCGTTCGACATCCCGGTGACGGCTGCGGGCGCCGTGGTGATGGTGAACTTCGTTCAGTTCAAGGACGGCATGCCGAGCGCCACGGTGAGCGCCAAAGAGATCGTGGGTCTCGAGTGGGCGTTCAACTGGACCCCCGGGCCGGTTGGCGGTGCCGGAGCGGGCGCCGGTGGAGCAGCG
>DATEPG010000537.1:0-8496 GCA_035273265.1 Polyangiaceae bacterium | reverse complement strand
GGTTCCTCGGGCGGGTGGAGTGCCTGCGGAGGATGAGCGCCCAATCATGGCAAATGCGGCAAGCGATAACGAGTCCCCCCATTTTTGGAGAGGAGCGCCGCTGGGGCTCGCACTTTCTATTTGTTGGGCGTCCATCTGCTCGACTGGCTGTCACCAGGGTCACTCCCGTGCATTGCTGACGCAACACTCAGCCGCTGAACCGCCAGCGCTGCTCCGCGCTGCTGCGGAAGAGCCCACACAGCAGAACGAAGCGGCAAATGTCGCCGGGCAAATCGACCGTTCGCGCGACGGCGGCTCGGTCGCGTTTCCCCTGAAGCTTTCGGCAAACAAACGCTACCTCGTAGATCAGAACGAGCAACCGTTTTTGATCAATCAAGCGTCATCTTGGGGCTTGATCCAAAGCTTATCGACAGTCGACGCGATCGACTACTTGGACGCATTGAAGCAACGCGGCTTCAACACGGTCATGGTGAGCATCATCTCCTACGACACGCGTATGGCCGGCAAACCTCCGAATTGGCAGGGCATCGCTCCATTTCACGTGGAGTGGGACTTCTCGACCTACAACGAAGCCTATTTTGCGCACGCGGATCAGATCATCCGTCTGGCAGCCGAGCGGGGAATGCTCGTCACGCTGGTGCCCTGCTACCTGGGCTATCCCTCGGAAGGAACGCAGGGCTGGTGGGACGAGATGCTCAGCTCCCGCAATAGCGTCGCAAAGAGTGAGGCGTACGGGAAATTCCTTGGTCTTCGCTACAAGAGCTTCGCCAATATCATCTGGGTGGCGGGTGGAGACAATACACCAGCAGCGGGCAGCGAACTCGAGAACCGGTTGAAGGGCGTCGTCGATGGCATTCGTCAGAACGACAGCCACCTATGGACCGCACACTGGGATAGCGTGAGCCACGGCAACGGCGTGATGTCGACGGAAAACCCGAGCTTCGCGTCGTACATGAATATCAACGGCTACTACGCCTTCGATTACAA
Organism: Polyangiaceae bacterium; assembly: GCA_035273265.1. Lineage (GTDB taxonomy): Bacteria > Myxococcota_A > Polyangia > Polyangiales > Polyangiaceae > PMG-095. The sequence continues at coordinate 7,509 of DATEPG010000537.1, read as the reverse complement.
TCTGACTTACCAGCGAGATCTCGAGTTCTACAACAAAACTCCAGCCAAGATGATGTTCCATTTGGATCAGAGCTACGAGGGAGAAGCCGGAGGAACGCCCGATAACATTCGTCGCAAAGCCTACGACGCGATGCTGATGGGCGCGGCCGGCTCGAGCTTCTGCGCCGGTCAGAACTGGTGGGGATTCTTCAAATGGCGGAGCAACATGGACACGCCTGGCACGCGACAAACGACCGCCTGGTTCCGACTATTTTCATCACGGCATTGGTACGAGCTGGTCCCTGATCAGAAGCACGTTGCGGTCACCGCGGGATTGGGGACCTGGGGAACCACCGACTACGTCACCGCAGCGCGCACGACCAGCGGCTCGACGATCATGGCCTTCTTGCCGACGAGCCGCACGGTGAAGGTGGATTTGACGAAGATCTCGGGCGTTCGGGCGCAGGCCTTTTGGTACAACCCCAGCATCGGAGAGAGCACGCGGATCGATGACTTTCCGACGACTGGCAGTCAGGCGTTTACTCCTCCGTCCAATGGTGACTGGCTGCTCGTGATTGACGACGCTGCTCTCGACTTTCCTGCGCCGGGGAAGGCGCTCCTCTAGCTAGTTTCGGGGGCGACGCACGATCTGTCACCCTAAACCTGCGGCAAGAGCACGACTGAGCAACGCAGTCTACGAAACTAGCATCATCATCGTCAGTGACCCGGAACCGTCGGAAAACTGCACGTATGCCTTGGAGCAGATCCGCCCCTCGACCCGAAACGTCATGGCCTCTAGCAAGGCGACGTGTCGGGACCACGCTGGTGCGATCGAGAAGGTAACCTGGTACGAATTGGGGAACACCGCCTGAGCACTCGCGCCAACGATCGGCATCCAAGTGTCGTCACCCGTCAGGAATTCCACGCTCACCGGCTGACCCGAACACGTACTGCTTTTCGACTCAAGATCTACCGGGTGTCGGATTGTGTTCCCCTGTCCGTTGTTTCACGGATGGGGGGTACAGACCATGTCCCGTCAGTGATTTCACGGACAGCCAACCCGGGTGATTCGAGGTGTTGGCGCGTCATCGCGCTCAACGCTCGACTACAGTGTGAGCCCTTCTATCGCTCACTGGCGGAAAGCTCAGGAGTTCGCGTGCGCTATCGCGATAGCGCTCCGCTGCGTGGCCACGGTCAGCCTTTCAGCCTCTTTGCGCTCGCTGTAACGATCACGATTCCCTCGGGGCAAGACACATGGCCAGCGCCGTCTGCGGGCCGCCAACCCGAAACTGCCAGGACTTCGATTTTTCAGTATCTGACTCGGTCCCGCATCCGATGGCTCTTCGCGAAGGGCCGGCGATCATTCTCTCAGCTGGATTCACTCGGCTAGCGGCAGCACGACCCGTTGCACGTGCGCCACATTCAAGGCGGACAGCATTTGCAGCGCGAAGCCTGGTCCTTCGTTGCGCATGATCTGCAGCGGAACATAGCTGAAGCGCGCGACTAGCGCGGGCGGGTTGCTGGCGTCAGCGAGCTGCCACGCTCTGCCGTCGTGATATTCGCTCCAGGCGTGGCCGAACGCGCGCGTCTGCCCGGCGATGTCCACGAGCACGAACCCGATCACGACGTGGCTCGGTACGTGAGCGCGACGGAGCACGCCCGTCAGCAGTACTGCGTGCTCGGAGCAGTCACCTTCGCGACGTTTTGCGACGATCGAGGCGATGTCGAAGCGGCGTCGCGAGCTCTTGTCACGGATGTACCCATGGATGAGCGACGTCCAAGCAGTGACCGCGGTCGGCGCTGGGCTGGGACTCAGATCCGGCACCGCCAATGCGGGGTCGTCGCAGTCTACCAGGAAGGTACAGGCGGTGTCGGCGGCAGATACAGCCGCCACCACGCTGGGGTACCCGGCGCTACGCCGCAGGCTGACTACGCCGCCTCTGCTACCGATCACGAGTTTGCGGGCGCTCAGCTCGCCGAGATCCGCGCCCTCGAACCCGCCGAGGTCGACCTGCAGCGTTCCTGGCTGAACCGTCGCCGCGTGCTCGACGTTGAACGCAGACAGGAAGACGCTCTGAGGGGGCGCCGGCGGGGCAGCTGCGGCGCTCGCGGTGCTGGCCGCGACCACCGGCGGCACGGCAGCAAGGGGCGGCGACGTACCGCTCGTCGCGCCCCCGCGTGGTGGTCCAGCGGAGCACGACGCAACCGTCGCCGCAGCCAGCGCGAGCCCGGCGGCTCGCCCTCGAACGCTCACAAACCGCCTTCGACGTACGCTCGCGAAATGCGCAGCTCCCTGCCTGCCATGGGCATACTGCCGCTCTCTGGCATGCCGGACGCATCCACCTTCACCGAGATCTTGAGCTGCCCCAAAGACATCTCGACGAGTCTTGGCTCCTGTCCTTCCGCATGGGTGTAGGTGACAGGAACGAGTGCCGCGGGATCCAGCGAGGGATGGTACTCGTACAGCACCTGTTTGAACGGCTTGCCCGTCTTCAGCTGCTTTTTGAGCATGGCAGCGGTGTCGAGCGCCGTGGCGAAGCCTTTGGCCGTGCTCAGCTCTCCCTTCAGCTCCTTACCGCTCACTTTTCCCTCGTAGCTGAGCTTGTTGTTTGCGTTGGTCAACGTCATTTGCAGGGTGAGCTCCCCCCCTTCGGCGGTCACCCAAACTCCCCGCTTCAGCTTGCCACGCGCGTCGAGATCGAGGATCGAAGCGTTGTCTTCGATTTTCAGATCCTGGCGCGACGCCGGTATGAAGCTGGCTTCCGTGCTTTCGTAGCGCAGCTCGCCTTTGCCTTCGCCAGGGAACACGCGTGTCCAATTGAAGGACAAGTCAGTGGCGTTCAAGCTCGACTTGGAAATCTCGAGCCACACGGGCTTGGGCTCCGTCACCCCTTTGCGGTTGTAAGACTTGAAGAAGCTCTCCGCGACGCTCGCGAACGTTTTTCGGTATCCGAGTTCGTCGTGCATGCACAACAGCGACGCTTCGTGGCCTGCATAAAACGCGATCTTGAGTAGGCCAGCGGCCTGACCGTTACTGGTCTTCGCTAGATACTGACCTTCGAAGGAAGCGGCGGGCGCCCTGGCAAACACGTTCACGCCCGTGGGCTCGACGGCCACGAACTTCACTTTCTCTGCCGCACCAGCGAGCACGTTGTGCAGGGTGCCACCCGCGTCCATCGTTTCGGGGAAGGCTTGGCAACGCACGTTCGATTCAGCGCCGATCGGGATGTCGACGATCACGTTGCCCTCCTGAAGCTGATGACGAGGCGCGCCGCTGCCCAAAACCTCTGCGCTCCAAGCGCCCTGCTCACCGAGCAGGCGCTGCGGCGATAGCCCTGCGGTTTCGCGAGCCAGCAGCGCGTTCACATCCAACTTGGCCGCCGCGGGCGCGGGCGCTTCCGAGGTGGATTGTGCCTCCACCGGCCCCTCGGCTCCTTTGCCCCCGCACGCGCCCAGAAGGCCGAGCGCAACCACCCACGTGTCCCGATAGCTTCTCCATCCCATAGCGGCACGCTAGTGGTGCGACGAGCGCCGCGTCAAGCAACGGCTCGTGCGGCCATCGGGACAAACCTGGAGTTCGTCGCGCTTAACTAGGCGAGGGGCCTGCTCGCGGTACGGGCGGCTGTTCGGAACCGGCTATTTCGCGCACCAATACCGATCCGCAGCGACGAGCCGACAGCGCGGGCCGCTGGGATCCCAATTCGTCAACAGCTGGTTGATGAAGTTGATGTCGGACATCGTAATCTTCTTCGCTCGCATCTTTCCCCCCCTCTTCGTACATACGCCATCCGTGTTCTCGAAGTTCGCGAACAGACCCAGCGTCCACCCGTTGTCGAATAGGAACGGTCCTCCAGAGTCCCCCTTGCACAGCCGATAGGTCGCAGCTTCGGTGTAGAAGTGGCTGGAGCCAACCCAATCAATCGAGTCGCTGAACTTGCGCATCGTGCCGCTCGTGCCGCCCACCCCCGTCAGACCTTGGCCATACACGGTGTAGACGAGAGATTCGAATGCTGCTGGGCTCACTCCCACCAAATCCACGAACGTGCTGAGCCCCGAGCCGGGAATCAGTACCACAGCGAAGTCAGCTCCAGTGTTGGATGTATAGTTGGTCGTCATATAGCGGCTGACAATCGCAGTCTTGAAGCTGGTGCAGCTGGAGCCGCCCGCCCCGTTCACGCATTGAAAGGTCGTGCCGTTCTTGGTGTATGAAATTTTGATGTTCACGGCGCCGTCTTTCTTGCCAGCCATCGAGACATCGAAGCAGTGCGCCGCCGTCAGAACTACGTACGGTGAGATAGCGACGCCGGTGCAGGATTCGTTGCTGGAGGTCAGTAGCCTCACTGCTCCCGCGCCGCCTGCCGGGGGAGCTCCTCCGGAGATGGGATCCTGCGTGGCCTCGACACTTTCGGGGCTGCCGTCTCCGCTCGCGTCCGGCGCATCCATCGCGCAGGCAGGCAGTCCGGCGCAGGTCATTCCCAACAGACACAGTGTTTTGAAGTTGAGCATCGATTCTTCTTTCGCTCGAGCGTGAGGCAGACGAGCCAGCTCGTGTGTCATCCCGTTTAGTCGGGGGGAACGAGCTCGTATTGTATGGTCGTGCGAACGAGTGATCGATGGCGGCTCACCATTGCTCTCGCGTACCGCCCGCAACGCGCAGCTCGTGCTGGTACGCACGAACGTACAATCCTCGTCCGCATGCGCTGTGTCTTTGCTCGGCCTCGGCGCGCGCGGCGTGTCTCGCTCCCATCGGCTCGGGCGAGTCGAGCTAGAAGCGGGACCCTTAGCGTGCGGCGCTGGCGCAGTCTTTGCTTCGGACCACCCAACCCGGTGCCTGGCACTGGTTCGAATCGATGAAACAGAGAGCAAGCTACGAGTTGGAGCCATCCGGCGCATGAATAGTGAGACATCGACACAAGCGCGCCGTGTCGCAGCGCTACACCAGCGGCGGGATCTGAAGATGGCGCGCGATGCCCACGCCTACGTGAGGGGCAGTACGCAGAAGTTCTATGAATGGTTGGAGGCCGGCCCGGGGTACGCATTGCCGGAGGGCCCACGCGTTTGGATTTGCGGTGACGCGCACGTCGGAAATCTCGGCCCCATTGCGCGCTGCAATCAGGTGATCGAAGTAGAATTGCGAGATCTCGATCAAAGTGTGCCCGGCAACCCCGCTCACGATCTGGTTCGGTTGGCGCTTTCGCTCGCCATGGCCGCTCGCAGCTCCGACTTGCCGGGGGTGGTGACTGCGCGGCTAGTCGAGGAGTTGATGGCCGGCTACTTGGAGGCTTTCGCTGATCCCGAGGCCGTCAGCGCAGATAGCCATAGCGCGACCGTGCGGTTCGTCGTTCGCGAGGCCCTGCGACGGAAGTGGCGACACCTGCACCGCGAGCGCATCGGCAAAAAGCCGAGGTTTCCACTGGGCCGACGTTTCTTGCCCTTGGACGCGGACGAGCGCCGCGCGGTAGACACATTTCTCGACAAGGAACGCATTCGGCAACTCGTGACGCGACTGGAGTGTCGTGATCACGCTGCAGAAATTCGCGTACTCGACGCCGCGTACTGGGTCAAAGGCTGTAGCTCGCTCGGGCTCTGGCGTTGCGCGGCGTTGGTCGAAATCCTCGGTCAGAATCGCAAGCGCGGCGGCTACTCCCTGCTCGACATCAAAGAGGCAATTCGTCCAATCGCGCCAGCCGCGTCGCTCCGGGATTTACCCGATCACGAGGGTGAGCGCGTAGTGAAGGGCGCGCGGGCTTTGGCGCCGGCACTCGGTGAACGCATGCTGGCGGGAACCGTGGCAGGTCATTCGGTCTTCGTTCGTGAATTGATGCCGCAGGACCTCAAGTTGGAACTACAAATGTTCGACGACGTCGAAGCACGCGCCACGGCCCGAGCGTTGGCCCGTATCGTGGGAGTCGCGCACGCGCGCCAGCTCGATGAAGGCACTCGCAAGCAGTGGCGGCAAGATCTCGAGCGAAGCTGCACGCGCAACCTGGATGCTCCGGGCTGGCTATGGTCGAGCGTGGTGGATTTGATTGGGATCCACGAACGCGCCTACCTGGAGCATTGCCGGCGTTTCGCGCTGCGCGGAGAGAAGGCCAGGGAAGAACGACTCCAGGGCTCGAGCTGAAGAGGTCAGCAGAGTCGAGCTCGACAACCGAAAGACATTCTACCTCGGCCGGTACGGCGCGCGGTCGCGGGGCCGCGCACCGATCGAGCGCTCGGTAATCAGCGTATGATCTCGATGCCGCTGACCTTGGCGTTGTCCTTGACCGTGACGAAGGCGATGACCAATTGGCCACCGCTGGTTGCCGTGGCAACCACGTCCCTTACCACCGCTTTGTTGTGAGTACCGGCCGCGGCGAAGATGTCGAAGTTGGTCAGCGCTGGAGCGCCATTCACGGTTACGTTGAACAGCCGGCTGTTCGCCGTCGTCCAATAGAGCTCGGCGAAGTGCAAGCGCACGGTGTACTGCGCGCCGACGGTCAAACTGCCGAACGTGTACGTCGAGTTCCCATAGCGCTCGGTCTGATAGACGGACGCTGGCGCGGCGTTCTGCACGCCCGCAACGTTGACCCCGGTACCACCGAAATAGGTATTGCCGCCGGATCCGTATTGGTCCGCGGTAAAGGGAGCGGCTGCTCCGTCGCCCGCGTTGATCTGGTACACCGGCCCGGGCGGACCCGAAGCGGGGATGGTCACGACGACCGGCACGCTGCTCGTGACGGTCGCCCCCGCAGCGTCGGTAATGGTTGCAAGGAGCGTGTAGTTGCCACTTGCGCTAAACGTGGCGACCGAGTTTTTGGCCGCGTTGCTCGCGTTGCTGCCGAAGCTCACCGGGGCCGGCGGCGTGCCGCTCGTGCTCCAAGTGTAGACAAGCGCCGCCTCGCCTGCGTCGTCTGCACCGAGCACGCTCACGTTCGCGGTCGTTCCAGTGACCGTGGTCGGATTCACCGCGGCGGGGTTGGCGACGGTCGGAGCCGCGTTGCTTCCGCCGGATTGCCCGCCAGCGCTCAGCACCTCGATGCCGCTGAGCTTTGCGGAGTCCGTTACCGAGGTGAAGGTTACCGTGACCTGGCCGCTGGCGTTGGCGACGGCGGGAAAATCCTTCACGAGTGCCTTGAGCGTGCCACCCGCCGCCACATAAATGTCGAAGTTCTGCAGGACTCGCGTGCCGTTGATGTCCACGTGGAAGACTCGGCTGTTGGCGGCGTTGTAGTAGATCTCTGCGAAGTGCAGGCGCACCGTGTAGCTTCCGCCCGCGCTCAGATTGGGCATGGCGTAGCTGAAATTTCCGTAGCGCTCGCTCTGATAGAGCGCCGCTGGTGCGGCGTTCGCCACGCCAGCCGTAGAAACCGCGCCGCCCGCGGAATAGGTCGAGCCGCCCGTGAAGTATTTGTCGGCGACGAAGGAACCCGTCGCCCCCGCGCCGACATTCAGCCGATGGATGGCGCTGCCCGTGCCCGCGGTTCCAATCGTGACGTTCGCAGTTGCGCTCGATGAGCCGGACGTTGCCGTGACGACGAACGGCCCCCC
>DATEPG010000536.1:0-16229 GCA_035273265.1 Polyangiaceae bacterium | reverse complement strand
TCGTTGTAAGCAAACGTAGCGCGTTCGAGGAACAACCCCTGCGCAGACGAGCCGAGATCTAAAGCCGGATGCTCCACCAATCGCAGATTATGCGGCGGCCCGCCCGCGCCGCCTAGCGGATTGGCGGGCCAACGAGAAAGTAGAACAGCGCAGTCACGAAAGTACTGTAAACCACGCCGCACAGCAGGCTCATCACCACCGCGCGGCTTGCCTGCTGCGGAACTTCCGTCGGCGAGCTCTTCACTTGCAACCCATAGTGGCAGCACAGCCAGCCGACGATTGCGCCCAAGCCGATGCCTTTGAGCAGAAACAGACCGAGATCGAACGGCATCACGCCCCGCGAAACGCCCGAATAGAGGCTGCCCCAGCTAGCAGCGGCGGTCAGCTGCGCGATCGAGAACGCGCCGAAGATCGCGACCACGCTGAAGTAGATCATCAACACCAACACGCTGACAATCGTGGCGACCAGCCGAGGCAGCACGATGAAGCGTGGCGGATCGATACCCAGTGAGGAGAGCGCCAGGACCTCGGAGTTGACCTTCATGTTGCCGAGCTCGGTGGCCATCGCCGTGCCCGAACGACCGGCAATCACGATCGCCGTAACCAGCGGCGCGAGCTCGCGTAGGACGACCGCGACCAACACCTTGCCCAGCAGCTCGCCGTCGGCTGAGCCCATCAGGTTGGTTTGGATGATGATGCTGGCACCGAGCAGAAAGGCGATCACGCTGACCAGAGAGAGCGCCTGCACGCCCGTGTACATGATCTGCGTGGTGATCACCCGCCGCACGGTCTGGCGCGCAGCGAGGCCCGGCGTCCACAGTGAGGCAATCGCATCGCTAAACGTGTGCAGGAGCTCGTCCACGGCGAGCACCCAAGCAATCGCCCCGCGCCCGACCGCGCCGAGCCATCCGGCTTCGGCGATGCGGTCCGTACGCGGATCGTAGGGCAGAGTCGAGCGAAGCCGGGCCATGGCGGTGCTTGGCCCGGCCCCGACTACTTGCCCTTGAGCGCCGCTAGCCGATCCTTGGCAGCCTGCAAGCCATCGGTCTGGATCGCACGCTCGTACATCTGAATCGCTTTCGGCGCTTCGCCGACCTTCTCGTGGACCTCACCCAGGCGCAAGAAGACTTCGGACTTCTTCAGCGGCCCCGATTCGTCCAGCTTCTGCAACAGCAGCGCGCGGAACATTTGCTGCGCCTTCTTGTAGTCGCCAATGTCGAAGGCGACCTGACCGAGCAGCGTGAGCACGTTCACGTTGCCAGGCTCGATGCGGAAGGCCTTGTCGAGCTCATCCATCGCCTTCTGGTTCTCGCCGTCGGCCAGGTAGGCCTTGGCCAAGCGGCGGTGGATCTCTCCGAGCTCCTTCGGTCGCTTCGAACCGTAGCTATCGACGATCTTGAGCAGCACGTCTTGCGCGGCCTTGCCGCGGCCCGAGGCGCTGTACTCGTCGCACAGCGCGAGTAAGAGTTCGCGATCGTCGGGGCGCAGTTTGCTGGCACGATCGAGCGCGTCCGCCGCGCTGCCGTGGTCAGCGCGTTGTTCGGCGTGAATGGCCGCGGCTTTGCGCAGCAGAGCCACACTCTCCTCCGGGCTGGTCGCAAAATCTGCGTCGCGCGTGAGCAGCGCGGCCAGCTTCTCCCAAGCCTGCATCGACTCGTACAGCGAGCGCAGGCGAGCGCGAAGGTCCGAGCTGCGCTCGTCATGTACCAGGCCGCGCTCGAGGGCGAGGGTCGCCTCCTCGGGTGAGCCGAGCTTTTGTTGCACGGCCGCGAGCTCCAGCGAGCGCGCCACCGCCGCCTCGCCTGTGCTGGCAAGCAGCAGCTGGTCCAAGACCTGCGCCGCTTCGGGCAAGCGGTTCTCGGATTGCAGTAGCCGAGCCAACGCCTCGAGCGCCCCCGAATGCTTTGCGTCGCGTTCGAGCACGGCGCGATACGTCTCGATCGCGCGTTCGCGATCACCGAGGCGCGAATCGTAGACTTCGCCCAAGCGAACCTGGAAGCTCAGCTCGCCTGCGAGGTCACCACGCTCCTGCGCGCCACTGATTTGCGCCGAGAGCAGGTCGGCCAAGTCCTCGTCACGCTTGGTCTTCTCGTACAGCTCGCTGAGTGCGACCACGGCGTCCGCGCGGCCCGGCTCGTCATCGAGCACCGCCCGCAAGAGTTCGATTGCCGTATCCAGGGCTTGGAAACGCTCCTCGTTCAACTTGGCCAGCTCCATACGCAGCACGCTGCGCGCCGCGGGCGACTCGGCCATGTCGATCAATCGCTCGAGGAGACGACCCAGATCGTCGAAACGGCTGGCGCGAGCGTACAGGGCACGTAATGCTCCAGAAGCGTCGCTATCGTTCGGCTCGTCCTCGAACAACTGCTCGTACAGCAAAATGGCCTTTGCCGGCAGGTTCAACTTGTCACGCGCGATCTCGGCAGCCTGACGGCGCAGCGAGCGCACGGTGGCCGCATCGGCCCCGAGTTCACTGCGTTTGACCAAGAGCTCGAACGTCTCCTGGAAATTGCCGTTGGCTTCACTGACCCGCGTCAGCTCCGCGAGCGCCCACAGGTTGGCGTCGTCTTGGCCGAGCAGCTCACGCAGCACGCTCTCGACGAGCTCGCTGTCACCGAGGGCGACCGCCAATGCTTGCGCCTGGCGATACAATTCCTCGCGGCGATCTTCATCGAGCTGCAGCTTCGCGCGGCGACGCAAGGTGGCGCACAGATCTCGCTCTCGACCCGGCACGCGCTGCAAGGCTTCAATCAAGAGCAGCACGTCGTCGCTCTCGGGCTCGAAGCCGAGTGCGCGGTTGAGCGCGGCTTCCGCGGCACTCGGGCTAGCCACGTGATCCTTCTGCCAGCTGGCGAGCCGCACGCACAGCGCCACAGCAGCCTCCGCCGATAGGTCTGTGTGCTGGTCGATGGCCTGGCTGAGCGCGCCGGCCGAGCCTTGCCAATCACCAGTGATGCCTGCCAAGCGCTCGAGTTCATCGAGCAACGCGCCGTCCGTCGGCACTTCCAGCAAGCCTTGCTCGAGCACGCGCTGCGCCGCCGCCGGGTCCTTGCATTCGTCCTCGAGTACGCGCGAAAGGCTTCGACGCATGTCGACGCGCTCCTCGAGTGAATCCGCGTGGCCGACCCGCTTCTCGTACAACTTGGCCAAGCGATCGGTGCGGCCGCGGCCGCGATACACCGACTCGAGCACCTCCGCCGCTTCCTCGAACAGATCGTGCTGCGTCGTCAGCTTCTCCAGCTCGTCGACGGCAGCCTCGTGATCCTGGGCTCGGTCGAGCGCCAGGCGCAAGGAAGACAAGCCACGCGCTGGCTCCTTGAAGCTATCGATCTGCAGCTGCGCGAGCCGAAAGTACAGGTCCGCTTGCACTTGTTCGGAGCTCTCCACGGTGACGCGGCGCTCCAAGATCTCCGCCACTTTCTCCTTTTCGCCCAGACGCGAGTACAAGCGATCCAAAGCCACCAAGAGCTCCGGCCTATCCCCGGCTTGCTCGACCGCGCGACAATAGGCTTCGACCGCGCGCTGGTCGTTCTTCAGTTGTTCCTCGGCAACGCGGCCGAGCCGCACGAACAGATCTTGCGCAACCTCCGGCTCGAACATCGATTGAGCGCGCTCGCCGAGCGTGTCCGCGTAACGAGCCCAACCGCCGGTGGCCTGCGCCAAGCGCTCGATCTCTGCGTGCAGTTCGGGCTCCTCCGGACGCTCGGACAACGCACGCAGCAGCGCTTCTTCGGCGGACGATTGCTTACCGAGCTTGGTCTCCAATGCCTCTGCGATTTCACGCAGCGTCTGCATGCGTTGCGAAGGCTCGGTCTCGACCGTCAGGCGCATTTCCAGGATGCTCACCAGCTCCTGCCAGCTTTCGGTGCGCCTCAGCACTGGAACCAAGATTTCCGCCACGGTTTGGCGCAGATCCTCGTGTGATTCACCGATCACGCGCACGGCAGCCACTGACTCGAGGTCGGTCGGAACGTCCTCGAGCGCGAGTCGTTGCGCCTCCAGAGCGTCGTCGAAATTCTCCAACTTGCTGGCCAAGATCGAGCCGATCTCTTTGCGCAGCCGAGCCCGCTCCTCCGGGGCACTGGCCGCGCTTGCCTCGAACCGCAAGTTATCCAATAATTCCGGCCACATGGACTCGATTCGATAGAGCCGATTCAGAGTCGCGAGCACCCCGGGATCCCCCGGACGCACAGCCAACGCCTGACCGAGCACCTCGATCGCCCGCGTGCGATCGGACAAGTCCCGTTCGTAGAGCGCCGCCGCGCTGACCAAGAGTGTGTATTTGAGGTCTGCGTCGTCTTCGGTCGAGAGCTCGACGCGCTGCACGTACAATTCAACGAGCCGTTTGGCGTCGTGTTTGGCTTCGTACAATTCGGTCAAGCAATCGACGGTGAACGCGCTCTGCGGGTCGAGTTCCAGCGCGCGCTCGTAAGCGACGATCGCGCCCTCGGCGTCGTCCAGCATGTCACGCTTGGCCTCGCCCACGCGGCGCCACACGCTAGCGCGCTCGCCGTCATCCAAAAGCAGATCGGCCTTGTCGGTCAGTACGCGCACCAGGGTCGGCCAATCACTGAGTAGCGTGGCCAGCTGCTCCATCTTCTCGAGCGGCTCCAGATCCGAGCTGTCGCTCTCGTGGATCAATCCGTACGCAGCCAGCGCGCGACGTGGATCGTCGCGCTTTTCGTTGTGAACTCGGGCCAGCGTCGAGAGCAGCTCGCGCTTGCTGTTCAGCTGCCCATGCTCACGCAGCACCGCGTCGTAGGTTTCGGCTAGCTTGTCCCACTCAGAAGTGGCTTCGGTCAGTCGCTCGTAGTCCGCTCGAGCATCCGAATCTTCCGGATCGAGCATGAACGCAGCCTCGTAGGCGCGGCGCGCTCGCGAAAGATCGCCCCCGCGGCGTTCCCAAAGCTCCGCTGTCTCGCGCAGCACGGCGACCTTTTCGCTGCCATCCGCGAGCGCAAAGCGGTCCTCGTTGAGGGTGATCTGGCGACGCCAGTCGTCGAGCGATTCGTAGATCGGACGCAAGATGTCGACCACGCGTTGGCGTTGGTCCTCGGTCTTGCGCAGCGCTTCCAGCTCGGCGATCGCTTCCGGGTGGGCTGGAACTCGATTGACGATCTCTTCCAGCTGATCGACGGCGCGGTCGGTCTCCCCGCGCTTGATGTACAGGCGCGCCAAGGCCAAGCGATGCACGGCGCCTCGAGCCGGCTCTTCTGCGGCCTCCGCGCGTCGCAAATACAGCTCGGCCAAATCGTCCCAGCGCTCGCGCTCGCGGTAGAGCTCGGTCAAGGCGTCGAGCGCGCGGCTGTCCGAGTCATCGACATCGAGCACGGCGCGATAAGTCTCGATCGCGTCGTCGGGCCGACCGAGCTCGGCCTTTTGCAGACCGGCCATGGTGTGCAACGCCGCCAGCCGTTCCTTCGCGTCGAAGCGATGGTCGAGGGCCTCGCGGTACAGAGCGACACGCTCCTCGTGCCGCGCCGTGCGCAGCAAAATCTCGTCGATTGCCGCAAACAGCTCGCGGCTCTCGGGTTCGAAGGCCAACGCTCGGCGGTAGAAGACCAACGCGCGCGGAAGTTCTCCGAGCGTCGTGAAAAGCTCACCCGTGCGGCGCGCGAGCTTGACGGTCGAGCCGTCGTCACCGCTGACCTTCTCCAGCTCGGTCGCGTAGATCTCGGCCAAGCGACGCTCGGCGCCGGCCACTTTGGAAAGGCGCTCGAGCTCGGAGATGGTCGCGGAGTCGGACAGATCGTCCTTCAGCAGCTCGGCGATCGTGTCGAGCGCTGCGCGGTAGTCTTCCTTCTGCTCTTCGTACAGCTTGGCTAGGCGCAACAACAGATCGTGGCGCTCGTCCGGATCACTGGCGTACGACAAGCGCGCGCGAATCGCGTCCATCACGCGGCCGAAATCGCTGCGTGACAGGTACACGGGTTCGAGCAGCGCAGCGGCGCGCGCTCGATGCTCGGGTTCCTGCGCTTCGGCCAGGATGCGCTCGAGCTCGCTGATCACGCCCGCGTGCTGGCGATCCGCCGAGAGCGCGGTCTCCAGTTCGTCGAATGCGCGTCCGAGATCGCGTTGTTGGTGGGCGGCGACCTTGGCAATCGCGACCCGCAGATCGGCAGCGTTGCCGATTTTTCCGTGCAGCTGACGTTCGTACAGCGCGATCAGCTCGGGCCACGAGGACACGGCGCCGTACAGCGTTTCGAGCGCGCTGACCGCGGCCGGGTCCAGCCCGAACTCCAAGATGCTCTCGTACACCTCGATCGCGCGCTTCTTGTTGTCCAATACGTCCGAGAGCAAGCGCGCTCGCCGAAACAAGAGCTGCTTGCGCTCGTCGTCCGATTCGGCGACCTCCGCGCGGCGTTCGAGAATCTCGAGCAGGTTCTGTGCGTCACCAGTCTCTTCGTACAGTGACTCGAGGGCACTGAGAGCCTTCTTGTCGTCGACTCGCTGTTCGAGCGCCTTCTTGTAGTACTCGCGAGCCAGCTCCCGATCGGCCAACTGATGCCGAGCCAGGTCGGCAATTTTCAGCGTGACCTCGAGCTGCACCTCGCCGTCGAAGATCTCGGGCACGACTTCGCACAAAAGCTTCACGTACTCGGCTTGCTTGCCGGTGGCCGCAGACAAGCGCTCCAAGTGATCGAACCAAGGTTCGAGTTGGCTGTGCCCAACCGCCGAGCGAACCGCGCGCTCCGCGTAGCCGAAGGCGCGCTTCGAGTCGTGGAGCGAGGTTTCGGCGGTGCGCATGGCCGCTTCCAGACCAGCGATTCTTTCCAGCGGATCGTCGCTGGTCAGCACCTCGATTTCGAGCACGCGCAGCAGGCGCTCGTAGTCCGCCTCGGACTCGTAGATCGGATGCAGAATCTGCGCGGCTTCGCGGCGGGGAACGGGCTCCTCCGCGTCCAGCAAGCGCTCGAGCGCGACGCGGCTGGGCGCGTGGCGGGTATCGAGGGCCAGCGCGCGGCGGTACACCGCGAGCGACCCAGAGACATCACTCAGGTGCTCGCGCTTCAGATCGCCGAGCTTGGCGAACAGCTCCAAGCGCTCGCTGTCGCTCTCGGCAACGTCCAAGTGGCGCTCCAGAGTCTCGCTCAGTTCATCCCAATGCGACGCACTGCCGAACAACGCCTCGAGCGCGCTGAGCGAGGCACCGTTCGGGCCAAACTCGTTGATCAGGGCCTGGTAGGCCTCGATCGCTTCTGGCACGGCTTCGAGCTTCTTCCACAGGGTTTCTGCCGTACGCTTCATCAACGCACGACGCAGCTCGGCGTCTGGCGAGATTTCGCGCCGCCGCTCGAGCACCGAAACCAGATCCCGATAGCGCTCGGTGAGCTCGTACAAACGATCGAGCGCGGCCAACGCCTGCTCGTCGTCCGGGTTCTCTTCCACGCGCGCTTTCCAAGCCGCGATCGCGCCGTCATTGTCGCCGAGCACGTTTTGGCACAGCTCACCGATGCGCCCGAACAACTCCGCCCGGAGCTGTGCAGCTTGCTCCAACTTGACCTGAATGCGCAGCATTTCCGCGAGCTTTGCCGGCTCTGAGCTGGCGATGTAGATGCGCTCCAGCGCGCGCGCAGCGGGCAGCACGAGCTCGGCGTCGGCTTCGTCCAACACCAACACGCGCCGGTAGACGCGCTCGGCACGCGCACGATCGCCGAGCAGCTCCTCGCAGATACTGGCGACCTGCATCAAGATCTCGCCTCGCAGCGAAAGTGAGCTGGCGCGCTCCGCGGCCTCGGTCAGCACCTCGGCCACACGCTCGTTCAGGCCCAGGCGACGCCCGATCTCGAGCAGCCGCTTGCGCGCGTCGACATCGAGCGGATCGGCCGGCACCAAGAGTGACAACGTGCGCAGCGCGGACTCGTCGTCGTGCAAGCGGTCGTCGCGCAGCGTGGCGATCCGTCGTAGCAGCTCGCGCCGTTCTTCGTTGGCGGGATCGCTGCCGAAGCCTTCCAAGCGAACCTCGAGCACGCGCACGAGATCACGAATCTCGTCTCGCGCAAGATAAACGGTTTCCAGCAAGCGAGCCGCGCGCTGACGCAGGCTGCCGATTTCCAACATGCGCTCGGTCAGCTCGCGCGCCTGAAAATCATTGATCCGTTCACCGAGCACGTCCTCGACCAGGAGCATCGATTTTTCGGGCTGATGCAGATCCAAAGAGAGCTTGGCCAAGCGTAGCTTGAGCTCGAACGCCTCGTCGCCAGCCGCCGTTTCCAGGCGCTTTTCCAGCAGCGCAGCCAGCTTTTGGTCCTTGCCCTGGCGCACGTACAAGCGATCGAGAGCGCGCACCGAGACGTCGTGGAGCGGATCGACCTCCAGAATGCGCTCGTAGTAGCGAGTGGCCTTCTCGGCGTCTTCGATGATCTCTTCGCAGATCAGCGCTACCTCGACCAACATCTCGGCGCGACGAGCCAGATCGTCGGTCGCGCTCGAAGCGCGATCGTACAACGCCTCGAGTTCGCTCCAACGCTCGGCCGCCGTCAAAATATCCTTCAAGCGTTGAAAGGCGGCTTCGTTGCCGGGAGAGAGCGTGAGCACGCGCTCGAGGTAGGGAGTCGCACCGATCGGATCGCCCAAGCGATCTTCATGCAAGCGCGCAGCGCGCTCGCTCAGTTCGACCTCCAGCGCCTCGGGCAGGCTGCCGCGCATCACTTCGCGGAAAGCTTCGCCCAGGTCCGTCGGGCGCCCAGCGAGTTGCGCCAGCTCGTCCGCTCGGTCCCAAAGCGTCAGCTCACTCGGGTATTTGCGCACGGCTTCGAGCACGACGTCCAGCGCGCTGCCGTACGAGACCAATTTGTGTTGCTGGGCGTCTGCCAAGCGCAAATACAGCGGCAAGCGCGCGCTCGCATCTTGCGTCTCGGTCAAGAGCACGTTCAGCGCATGCGCTTCACGGCGAGCCTCGCCGGAGGCAGCGTATTGCGAGGCCAAGACCTCGGCGACCCGGGCGCGCACCTGTGGCACGTCGAGCAAACGCTCGAGCACGGCCATCGCGCGCGCCTTCACGCTGGCTGAGTCGACCGCATACACAGCGTTTTTGAAAGCATCCTCCGGGCGCCCCAGCAGATTCTGGTAGTGCTCGGCCAGCTCGACCTCGCGTTCCGCGCGCTCGTCACCCGACAGCTTCTGGCGATGCTGCTCGATGATCTCGACCGCGCCGGCGGCATTGCCTTGAGCGAGCAGCAAGCGCGGTAAAGTACTCAGCGCCGCCGGGTCCGAATCGTGCACGGCGAGAATGCGCCGATAGATCGTGATCGCACGTTCTGGAGATTCGAACACGTCCTCTTCCAGGGTCGCCCAGTCACTCAAGATGCGCGCGCGCGTGTCGTCATCCGCGGCGTGTTCGACGCGCAGCTCGAGCAACCAACGCAGATCGTCCCGGCGATCCTCACGGCGGAGAATGGCTTCCATCGCGGCGGCGACTTCGGCGTCGGCCGGATCGCGCTCGAGCATTTGCTTGTAGGTGGCGATCGCCTGTTCGGAGCGTCCGAGCTCTTCGGCGAAGACGCGCGCCAAGCGCAGCTCCAAGAGGCGGCGCTCCGTTCCTGGAACGGAGCCGGCGGGCACCGCAACTGGTTCTGCTGGCGAGTCGCCCTTCTTCTTTTTCTTGCCCTTCTTGGCCGCCTGGGGCGCAGGCTCCGCGGAGGCAACCGCCGGCGGCGTGGCCGTCGTTTCCTGCATCCCTAGCCGTTGCTCCACGGCTTCGACGAAGGTCTCCCAAGTACCGGCGGCGCGAGACGACTCCTCCAATAGGTCGAGCGCGGCGGAGCTGCTCGGTGAAAGCTCGTAGGCCTTGCGCGCGTACAGCGCGGCGGCCTTGCGATCGTTCAGACGCTTGCCGGAAACCTCGACCAACTTGCCGAGTAGCGCAAGTTGGTCGGCTTCACCCTCCGCGCGTTCCAGCAAGAGCTCGTACAGCGCCGGCAAACGGGCCCACTTCTCGTCCTGCTCGTAGAGCGGAATCAGGGCGCGCGCCGCGCGGGTGTCCGTCGGGTCCGCCGTCAGAATGCGATCGTAGGATCGGAACGCGCGCTCCGGTTGGTTCAGCTTCTGTTCGTAGACCGCGGCCGCGCGGTAACTGAGGTCGATGCGCTGCGCGACGTCCTTGGCGCGGTCGGCAGCGGTGCTGAGCACCTCGGCCAAGCCGTCCCAGTCGTTTTGCGACGCGTACAGGCGTTCGAGGCCTTCGTAGTCGGCGCCTTGCAGGTACGTTTCGCGCAGCACGCGCAGCGCGCGGGAATGCCCCGGCGACAGCTCCAGTACGCGCTGCCAAGCGCGCGCCGCCTGCTGATGATCGGCGATGTGTTCGGCGTACACCGTGCCGAGCTTTTGCAGCGCCGTCAGCTTGGCGGCGTCGTCTTGGAGAGCTGCCACCCTGCGCTCCAAGACCTCGGCCAGAGTCGGCCAATCCTTGGCGCGTTCGGCGTACTTCTCGAGCGCGTCCAGCACCTCGGCGCGCCCGGGATCGATTTCCAGGATGCGCTTGTAGAGCTCGACGGCCTCTGCGCCACGATTCAAGCGTTCGGCGGCCAGCTGCGCGAGCTCTTTCAACAAAGAGAGCTTGGCGCCGCCTTCGGCGGTCAAAAGGTCGGACGAGTACAGCTCGAACAGCTTGTCCCAGGCTCGCCGCTTCCGATACAAATCCTCCAGGCGCTCGTGTGCCTCGACGTCGGTCGGCGCGATCTTGAGCAGGGCGGCGTAGGCGTCGGTCGCGTTCTGAGCGTTGGAAAATTGCTCGAGCCAGCGCCGCGCGGCAGCGCGGTACAGCTCTTTCTTTTCTTCGATATCCGGGGTGATCTCGGCCAGCTTCAACTGGTGCGTGATCAGGTCGCGATGCCGGCCGAGCTTGTCGTACAGCCCCACGAGCTCGCGCATTTCGTCGGCGTCGTGCTCGTCGAGCTTGTCGTCGAGCTGCACGATCTGGTTCAACACCGAAAGCAACGCGGTGTCGCTGCGCACGTATTGCCGGTAAACGGTCGCGACCTCACGCAAGATCGCCAGGCGCTCCTGATACTGCTCGGGCGGAGTGCGCTCCAGCTGTTGGCGCAAGAGCTCGACCAAGGCGTTGTAGCCCTGCGTCTGCTTGTACAGACGCTTGAGCGAATCACGCGCGTCGGTGCTGTCCGGATCTTGGCGTAGGATGCTCTTGTACTGTTCGATCGCCTTCTGCGCGTTGGCCGTGCCTTCGGCCAGCTTGGCGATTTCGGAGGCCAGCTTCTTGCGTTCGCTGGAGCCGTCCGGAACCGAGCGCTGAGCGCCCTGCAAGACGTCGATCAGGCGCGTATCGTCCTGCAGCGAGCCGTAATACTCACGGCAAAAGTTGAGCATGCCCTCGTTGTTCGGCTCGACCTTGCGGATGCGCTCGAACCAAGGCTCGGCATCTTGCGGTCGACTCAGCTTGCGCCAATGCAGCATGGCGATTTGCAACATGTCGCCCAAGCGCTCGGAGTCATTCGTGTCTTTGACCTTCAGCTCACGCTCGTAGAGCGCGACCAAATCAGCCCAGCGCTCGTCGTTGCCGTAAAACTCCGACAAAAAGGCCTTGGCTTCCGCGTGCGAGACGTCCACCCGGAGCACGCGATCGTAGGCGCGGGCGGCGCGCTCGTTGTCGGAAAGATGCTGGGCGAACAGGCGCGCCAAGCGCACGCCAGCGGCTACGCGCGACGCTGGCTTCTCGCTGCGATCGGCCAAGCGCTCCAAGACGCGAGCCAACTCTTCCCAGCGGCTGCTGCTGCGATAGATGTGCTCGAGCAGGCGACCTGCGCGCTCGTTGCTGGCATCCAAGCGCACGGCTTGTTCGAGGCGCTCGATGGCCGTCTCGAGACTCACGCTCTGCCCGCCGTAGCGCACCTCCATCTCGGCAGCGCGCATCAACATCGAGCTCTTGTAGACGTCGTCCGACGCTTGTTCGGCCTCGCCGGCGTAGGTCGTCGCCAACTCCGAAAAACGCTGACGCTTGCTCTCACTCTCGGCGATCGCCGAAAGCGCCACGGAGTTGCCCGGATCAATCTCGAGCAGGCGCAGGTAACAAACGGCGGCGCCGTCGTCGTCGAACATCTCGACGCCCAGCACCTTGGCTTGCGCGCTCAGAGCTTCTGCCTCGCGGGGCGTATTTTCAGTGGCCTGCGAGGCGATGTCGAGAATACCAGCGACAGCAGCCCACTCACCGCGGCTCTCGTGCTTGTCGCGCGCGGCGTCGAGCAATCTGAGCAGCTCATCGGTCGACAGGTCGCCGCCACTCGCTTTTACGGCATCCCGAAGTGCCGTCCACGCTTCGTTCGAATCTGGTATCGCTTGGAGAGTGCCGAGCGCCGTGCGGATCGTCTGGGAGTCCATTCCTCACCCGTTCATTGCCCACTCGATCACCGCGGTTTCGGTGAAGAGCGGGGGCTCGACAGTACGCTGCAGAACCGGTCCTTACAAGCCTTGCAAAGCCTCGATTCTAATTGGGTTCTGTCGCGCTCGGCGTCGCTCGGCCGCGCTCGGCCTCGCTCGGCCTCGCGTTGGTATGGGCCATGAACCAACGCGCTCAGGCGTCGGTTGCGCACATTTCAGTGCATCGAGCGCAGCGCCGCGAGCGCTCGCCGCTGCATGCCGAGTGGGCGGGCACTCGCGCCCAGATCCTGCGCGCGATCGAGCGCTCGCTGCGCGTCGTCCAGCCGACCGAGCCTCATTAGCGCCCAGGATCGGCCGAGGTGTGCGTCGGCAAACTTCGGTCGCGCAGAAATGATCGCGTCATATTCGGCGAGCGCGGCCGAGGCGTCCCCGCGCACCAGAGCGAGTGTCGCCAGCCCGACATGATTTGCGATCGCCTGCGGGTCGGCCAGAAGTCCGGACCGGTAGGCAGCGGCGGCGCCATCGAGGTTACCGAGGCGCGCGCGCGCGAGGCCCAACGCGTGCCAGGCCTCGGCGTTCCGGGTGTCACGGCGGAGCGCTTCGACGAGCCGGGGCTCGGCGAGCTCGGCCTCACCCCAGCGAGCGGCACGCAGCCCAGCGGTCAATGGGCCCAACGGATCGCGCGGAGCGACTTCCGCGGCGCGGTCGTACTGGTCGAGTGCCTCGTCGTAACGATGGCTGAGCTCCAACGCGTAACCGAGCTCGACCCAGGGCACCGGACTGGCCGGGCCCAGCACCCTGGCCAGTGCCTGTGCT
Organism: Polyangiaceae bacterium; assembly: GCA_035273265.1. Classification (GTDB taxonomy): domain Bacteria; phylum Myxococcota_A; class Polyangia; order Polyangiales; family Polyangiaceae; genus PMG-095. Next base: position 3,080 of record DATEPG010000536.1, on the reverse strand, counting down.
TGGTCCTGTGCCTGCCCCATTTGCCCCATGCTGGCGTACACCCGGATCAGCAGGCGGCGCTCCGCGAGCGCTTCGGGGTGCTTTTGTAGATACGCAGCGAGCTCTTGCGCAGCCTCCGCGGGCCGCCCCTTTTGCACCAGCATGCGCGCCTGGCTCTTGGCATCGGGACGCGAAAAGGCACAACCAACCACGAACACGACCAGAGCGAGCGCCGCGCGAGAAGCCAGTGACCGAGCCCAAGCCATCATCGAAAACCGGCACGCTAGCACTATTAGGCGGGATGGAGCTCGACGTGCCCTGCACACTGGGCAAAGATCCCAAGATGCAGCTTTCCGAGATCGGCGTGATCGCCGTCGTGGGTGCCGGGCAGATGGGCGCCGGGATCGCGCAAGTTTGCGCACAACGGGGTTACCGCGTGCTGTTGGCAGATGCGGCGCTGGAGCGCGCCGAGAGTGCCAAGGCCGGCATCGCGAAGCAGCTGAGCCGCTTGCGGGAAAAGGGCAAGCTCACGGCGAGCGATTGCGAGCTCGCCAACGCCCGCATCGAAGCCAGCACGGCTGAGCTGGCTTACCCGCAAGCGGACCTGGTGATTGAAGCGGCCACCGAGAACCGCGAGCTCAAGTTGGCTTTGTTCGAGCAAGCCGACGCATTGACGAAGCCGCAGGCGATTTTGGCGTCCAACACCTCGAGCGTCTCGCTCACTCTGTTGGCTGGTCGAACCAAGCGCGCTACCCAGGTGGTCGGGATGCACTTCATGAATCCAGTGCCGCTCATGAAACTGGTCGAGCTGGTGCGCGGCCAGCAAACCAGTGACGAGACCCTCAGCACCGTCCGCGGATTGGCCGAAGCGCTGGATAAGACCGTGATCGTGAGCCAGGATCGCCCAGGTTTTCTGGTCAATCGCATGCTGATCCCATTCCTCAACGAAGCCTGTTTCGCGCTCGACGAAGGCACCGGCAGCGCGGAGGACATCGACCGAGGCGCGCGCTTGGGCCTCAACCACCCGCTGGGTCCGCTCGAACTCGCGGATCTGATCGGGCTCGATACCGTGCTCGCGATCGCGCGTGTGCTCGAACAAGACTTTGGCGACCCCAAGTATCGACCGCCGGTTCTGCTCAAAAACCTGGTGGCCGCCGGCTACCTGGGGCGTAAAACCAAACGCGGCTTCTACAGTTACGATGACCAGGGCGTGAAGGTCAGGCCGGCGCCATGAGCTCAATGGGGACAAGCATGTACGAAACTCTCTTGCTCGACGAAAAAGACCAGGTCGCCACGCTGACCATCAATCGACCTAGCAAGCTGAACGCACTGAACGCGCAGGTGTTGTCAGAGCTGACACGCGCCTTTCAAGCGCTGGAAGCTGCACCGCCCGGCGAGCGCGTGCGAGCCGCCATTTTGACCGGCGCCGGCGAAAAGGCCTTCGTGGCGGGAGCGGACATCGCCGAGATGGCCGGGCTGAGCGCGGCTCGAGGCTACGCCTTCAGTGCTGCTGGACACCGGCTCGGGCGGTTGATGGAAGACGTGTCGTTCCCGATCATCGCCGCAGTCAACGGCTTCGCGCTCGGCGGAGGTTGCGAACTCGCGCTGTGTGCGGACTATATCTTCGCCGCCGAGCACGCCAAGTTCGGACAACCCGAAACCAATCTGGGACTTTTGCCCGGCTTTGGCGGAACGCAACGGCTATCACGCCGCATCGGCTTGGGGCGCGCGCGTGAGTTGATCTATTCCGGCGAGCCGATCGGCGCCGCGCAAGCGTTGAGCATCGGTCTGGTCAACCGAGTGCTGCCCACCGCGGAGCTAATGGCCGAGACCGAGCAGCACGCATTGCGCATCGCTCGACAAGCGCCGCTCGCTGTTGCCTCCGCCAAGCGCGCCCTCAATCGCGGCTTCGACGCCGATCTGGCGACCGCGTGTGAGCTCGAGGCGACCGCCTTCGGCGCGCTGTTCGCCAGCGAAGACGCACAGAGCGGGCTGACGGCATTTTTGGCCAAGCAGCGCGCGACGTACAAAGCTCGCTGAAGTGCCTTCACGACCCGCGCTAAAAGCTTCGTATAGTCCGCTAGTTAGCCTCGAGCGAGCGGTGACGTTCGGGGCGCTCGTGGGACTCTCCTGGGGGCTTTCCGGCTGTGACGGCTGCGGCGCGAACAAACCGTATACGCCGTTCGGTGTGGCTTCGTCACTGCCCAGGGTTGAGCCTCCCGCGCGGTCCGCCTCGGAGCCGGCAGCGTCGTCCGCGCCCGCTGCGACTGCGCCCACCGGCTTCGCCCCCCGGAAGGCCGAACTCGTGCCAGGCACGCCGGAGAAATGGCAGGGCTCGGATTTGAATTTGAGTGCGCCGACTGGGCGCCGCTTCGCGCAAGTATTGGCGACCGATTTCGACGGCGACCAAAAGCCCGAGGCCTTGGCTTGGCTCGTCCCGGGGCCCAAGCAGAAGGACGCGGCGCCCGGAGAGCTCTGGTATTTTCCCAACGAGGCGCCCGCGCGTAGCATCGCAGCCCTGCCCGGCTTCGTACCGAGCTCGGCCGACTGCACCCTGACCTGCACCCTGACTCAGACCGGATCGCGCAGCGCAACCGTGGATGTCACGGCCAGCTGCAACACGCCGCTGATCGCACGGGCGCCTTCACGTGCGCTTTTGGTGGTCTCGCCGAGCGTCGAGCACCCGCTCTTGCTCACCTTGCGCGCAGCCAGCCCGGCCGTCGATGAGACCCTCAATTTCTCGGTTGATTCGTCGGATCAAGACCGCGACGGGCGAGACGACGTACGACTCTCGGTCAGCCTCGGCAACCTGGGCGCGAGCGAGCCGGCAGCAGCGGACCTGGTGTGGCTGGATCGTGCGGCTGGCGCGTCGCGCTCGGCGAGCGAGCCCGGAGCTTCGCTCTTGCGCCTGGCCGGCAAAATCGCGCTTCAGGCACGCGGCAAACGCCCCAGCGCTGCGAGCGAGCGCGTGGCGACCACCTTGCGCTTGCTTTCCAGTCTGTGCGCCGAAGGTGGCGTGCCGCGCTTGTTCGACGAAGATGGCGTGCCGTTTCGCTGCGGCAACTTGAGCCCCGCGCTCGACTCGCTGATGATGAGCGATG
>DATEPG010000535.1:0-36823 GCA_035273265.1 Polyangiaceae bacterium | reverse complement strand
CGGGGCGGTCGCGGCGGGCGGCACGCCGACTGCGAAGGGCGGCGCACCGGGCTTCGCAGGTGCTGCCACGGGCTCAGGCGGCGCGCCGAGTAAAGCGGGGGCGGGGGGCGGCGCGGCGGCGATTGCGACCGTGCCCTTCGTGTACGTTGGCAGCACCAACGGCCAGATCTCGATCTTTACGCTCGACGCTGCGCTCGGCAAGCTGACACTCGTCAAGAGCGTACCCGCGGGCAACTATCCCTCGTTCCTCGCCTTCGATCCGACGCTTGCGCACTTGTACGCCGTGAACGAGGCGGACGCGAAGGTGGCCTCGTTCAGCGTCGATGCCAAGACCGGTGACCTCACGTTTTTGAATCGAGTGGCCTCTGGGGGCGGGGCACCCGCGTTCGTTTCCGTCGATCGCTCGGGGAAATATCTGATGGTTGCCAACTACAACGGCGGCACCACACGCGTATTTCCAATTACTGCAGATGGCAGCCTGGGCCCGCCCAGCGACGACAAATCGCCGGGCATGAACTCGCACATGATCTTGACGGATCCCGGCAACAAGTTTGCATTCGTGATGAACAAGGGTTCGGACACGGTGACGCAGTACGTGTTCGACGCCTCGAACGGCACGCTGATGCCGAATGCCGTGCCCTCGGTGATGACCGCCGCGGGTTCAGGACCACGCCACCTCGCCTTTCACCCAAGCGGCAAATACGCGTACTTGATCGCGGAGACCAATGACACGCTCTCTGCTTACGCCTACAACGCGCAGCTCGGGCAACTGACCTTCCTGGAAAGCAAGTCCACGTTGCCCGCGGGCGTCGCTGGCGGCTCGAACAGCTGCGCCGAAATCGTGGTCGCACCCTCCGGCAAGTTCGCGTACGGCTCGAACCGTGGCCACGACAGCATTGCCCGGTTCGCGATCGCCGAAGCCACCGGCAAGCTCACCTTCATCGACACCACGCCTTCCGGTGGCAGCGTGCCGCGCAGCTTTACCCTGTCTGCGGACGGCGAGTTGATGCTGGTGGCCAACGAATCCGGCAATGTGACCTCCTTCATGGTCGACGTCGAGAGCGGCGCGCTGACCAAGTTGCTCAGTTTGGATGTCCCGCAGAAGCCGCAATTCGTCGGCATCGCGAACTTGCCCTTGAAGTAGCGCCGAAGATGAACAGCGCGGTGCTTTGGACGGGTGGTAAGGACAGTGCGCTGGCGCTTCATCGCTGCGCTGGTTCAGGCGTGACCGCGTTGATCACGTTCGTGCCGCCCGATGCGCAATTTCAAGCCCATGACCTCGAGCTGATGGCCTGGCAAGCTCGCGCACTCGGCTTGCCGCACCGACGAATCGTGGTCGGTTTCCCGTATCAGGAAGGCTACGAGCGCGCGCTTTCGGAACTACTCGCGTCCGGCATCGAGCGCGTGGTGACGGGTGACATCGCTCGGGTCGATGGCCAGCCAAACTTCATTTCGGCTTGTGCCGAGCGCGTCGGCATGAGAGTCGCCTTGCCGCTGTGGGGTGTCGACCGGCGTGAGCACATGCATGAAATCGTCGCGCTCGGTTTCGATGTGGTGCTGACGTTCGTGCGCGAGCCGTGGCTCGACGCGGCCTGGGTCGGACGGCATTTGGACGAGCAGGCGCTCGCCGAGCTCGACGACCTTCGACGACTGAACGGCCTCGACCTGGCCGGCGAAAATGGCGAGTATCACTCGATGGTGCTCGGTGGCCCAGGCTGGCACTCGGCGCTCGATGTCGGTGGGCGAACACTCAGTGCACCCCCGCAGCATCGCCTGGAGATCGCAAGCATCGCGACACGCGCGGTGTAGCGCTCACCACGAGCACGGGTGTGTGGAATTGTCGCAGCCAAAGCAGACTCGGCGCGGCCTTTTGTGGTCATCCGTCGATGCCGTAGTTAAGGTCGGTGCGTCCCTCCGTTATGTCCAAGGTGAACCTTGCCGATGAAACCCAAGCGGTTGAAAGTGTGGACTTCCTCGACCCCATGTCGTGGACCGGTGCCACCGAACCGATCGATATCGGCGAGGATCTGATCGGCGTCACCCTCAACGACACGTACGTTCCGGAGCGCATTCTGGGCGAGGGTGGTATGGGGCGCGTCTACCTGGCGCGCCACACGCGCATTCGGCAGAAGCGCGTCGCCGTGAAGGTGCTGCACCCGGAGTTCTTCGGCAACGCGCACGTGCTGGCTCGCTTTCAGCGCGAGGCAGAGACCGCCGCTGCGATTTCACATCCGAACGTGGTTACCGTGCTCGATGTCGATCGCACGCCGCACGGCCTTCCCTACCTGGTCACCGAGTATCTCGACGGGCTCGATCTCTCCGAACAGCTCAAGGCTCACGGCAAGCTCTCGGCGGCCACGGCGGTGCATATCGCGCGCCAGCTGTGCAAGGGCCTCGGCGCAGCGCACCAGAGCCAGGTCATTCACCGCGACGTGAAGCCCCACAACATCTTCCTGGTCGGGGACTTCTCGCGCGGGCTGCCCGAGCGACCGGTGATCAAGGTGCTCGACTTCGGGCTGTCCCGCTTCTCCGATAGCTCGGACAACCTCACCCAGACTGGCTGCATCATGGGCACGCCAGCGTACATGGCACCCGAGCAAGCGCTCGGGAAGCAGGTCGATCATCGCACCGACATCTACGGCGTGGGCGTGGTGCTGTACACGATGCTGACTGGTCGCCCGCCGTTCGAGGCGGAGTCGCCGCAAGCGACGGTGCTCGCGGTGATGAACAGTGAACCGCCGCGACCGCGCTCGCTCGAACCCACGATCTTGCCACGCCTCGAGTTGATCATCGAGCGAGCCATGGCGCGTGAGCCGGCTGAACGCTACCAGGACATGGCTCAGTTCGAGCAAGCGCTCAGCGGCTTCGAATCGGAGATTTTGGCGCGCCCCATCGAGTCGATTGCCCCGCCCGTACCGAGCAAGCAAGAGGCGAGCGGCCGGCGCACGCTGCGCGAGGCCGAGGCGGACGCGGACGTGCACGCCGCGCGGCCGCGTCTGGTGCTGTTCGTGCTCGCGGCGGCGGCGCTGATGATCTCGGGCGCGATCAGCTCGATTGTCGGTATCGAGCACGCCACACATTACCGCTTCAGCCGCTTGGAACTCGAGCTGCTCTCGCTCGGGATAGTGGGCAGCTCGCTCACGCCGGCCGTGCTGTGGGTGCTGCACGTGCGGCGCCGCGTCTGGGAAAATAGCAGCCGCGTGCTATCGCTGCTCGGTCAAGTTCGAGCAGCGGTGATCGCCGGCATCAGCGTGTATGGACTCGGTCTACTCGCGCTCCACGTGATCGACGACTTTGCCGTGCGCCTGACCGAGGGCTCGGGCCTGCCCGCGATGGGCGCCACCTGGCCCGGTTGGAGCCTGCTCTTGCCGGTCATGGCACTGAACGCTTCAGTCAACGTGGTGTGGCTCCGGCGGCTGGCGACGATTCGCTCCGTTTGGCGAAGGCGGCTGGCCATGGCCTTGGTCACGGGCCTCGGGCTGCTCGTCTTCGGGACGCTGGTGGTGGGCGGATTTTTCTGGCGGCATGGGGCTGGCTGAAGCTCGAACTGGAATCGGTTCCAGAATTTGCTATCGTCGGTGAATGTTCCTGAATCGCCTCTGTGCTGCGCGTTGCGAACTCCTGGCGCCGCTCGCTGGCCTCGCGCTGCTGAGCACCCTCGCTGCTTGCGATGCCGGCACGTCCGTCTCGAACGACTACAATTACATGCCGCCGCCCAGCACGGTGTTGCCCAGCTTGTTCGGAACGCCGACGCAAAGCGGCACGGGCACCACCATCGAGCAATACAGGAAGAGCGACGTCCAGCGTAACGGCCTCAACTACTACTTCATGGCCAACGGCTGGGGACCCGGCTTCGTGTCGCAAACCGTCAGCTGGAACGGGACGTCATTCACCGTCGAGGCCATGGAAGGCAAGCGGGGCGAGGATTACGAGCCCGCCAGCTACCCGACCGTATTTTGCGGCGTCTACTCGGATTCGGAGTCGGGCGAGTGCGGGCTGCCCAAGCTGCGGACGAGCATCCAGTCGCTGCGCACCGGTTGGCGCTGGAGCGCCAACGGCAATACCAGCTCGTACAACGCTGCATACGACGTTTGGCTCTCGGACAGTGCGGATACCCGCCTGCACAAGTCTTTCTTGATGGTCTGGCTGCGCGATCCGCACGGGGCGCAGCCCGCCGGCACGCGCAAGTTCTCCGCCGTGGGAGTGACGAACGCGCCCGGCACTTGGAACATCTGGGTCGGCACCGTGGGCAATAAACCGTGCATCAGCTACGTTCGCCCTGAAGGTGAAGACTCGCCGGAGCTCGAGATCGACGTGATGGATTTCGTGCGCGACACGGAAGCCCGCCAGATCCAGCTGCCAGGGACCACGGTGCTCAGCGTGGCGGTCGGCTTCGAGATCTGGAGCGGACCTGTCCGGAACCTTCAGTCGAACGACTTCTACGTGCAAGTCCAATGATGCACATTTGGTGACTGGCGGATCTCGGGTTCTGCCCCAGACTGTCGTCCCCTGAATGTTACCGACGATCCTGGAAGGCGCGGAAACCCACAACCTGAAGGGCATCGATCTGGAGCTCGTGCCAGGTCAGGTAGTGGTCATCACCGGCGTGTCCGGCGCAGGCAAGAGCAGCCTGGCGATGGACACCCTGTACGCCGAAGGGCAGCGTCGCTTCGTCGAGAGCTTCAGTCCCTACGCGCGGCAGTTTTTGGAGCGTTTGGAGCGGCCGCCCATGAAGCGGCTGGAGCCGATTCCGGCAGGCATTGCCGTCGATCGGCGCGCGCCGATCAAGAGCTCGCGCTCGACGATCGCGACCATGGCCGATTTGGAGCCCTACTTGTCGGCGCTGTTCCTGCGCGAAGCGAAGCCAGTGTGCCCGGAGCACGGCTTCGAAGCCCGTGAGCTCTCCGTGCTGAGTGCGGCGCGCACCGCTGCCGAGGGCTTGGGCGGCGCGCGCGCGGTCGTTACCTATCCGGTGCGCGTGACGGGGACCGAGGCGTATTTGGAAGTACGCGAGGGCTTGCTCAAGGACGGCTATCGACGTGCTTGGCTGGATGGTAAAACCTGCGAGCTGGACGCGATCAAGCCGTCGCAGGTGCTGGAGAGCGGCGCGCTGGAGGTGATCGTCGACCGCGTGGGCGCTGGAAAAGACGAAAAGAGGCTGGCCCAGGGCATCGAAACAGCCTGGGCTCGCTCCGCGGGGATGGCTCACGTTCACAGCGAAAGCGCGCGCTTTCAGCTCAAGCGTGGGCTTGCCTGCCCGGAATGCAGCCGAGAGCTCGCTCCCGCGCGGCCTGGCCTGTTCTCCTATGAATCTCCGTTGGGCGCGTGTCCGGCGTGCCGCGGTTTCGGACGCACGCTCGGCGTCGACATCGCCAAGGTGATTCCGGACGAATCCCGCAGCATCGAGAAGGGCGCGGTTCGGCCTTGGCGTGGTGCGTCCACCAAGTGGGAGCGCGCCGAGATCGCCAAGTTGTGCCGTCGTCACGGCGTCCCGCCCGACAAGCCGTGGTCCGCGCTCTCGGCCGCACACAAGAAGATCGTGCTCGAGGGCGATGGCGGATGGAGCAAGGGCACCTTCCCGGGCGTCATCGGTTGGTTCAAGTGGCTCGAGACCAAGACGTACAAGATGCACGTGCGCGTGCTGCTGGCGCGCTATCGCTCATACGACCAGTGCCACGCCTGCCACGGTAAGCGACTCAATCCCACCGCTCTCAGCTATCGCGTTGCAGGCATCAGCTTGGCGGATTTTCATGCGCTCGAAATTCTGGAAGCCAAACGCCAGATCGGACTCTTGAAGACGCACACGGCTCAAGGTGAACTGGCGCGCAAAGAGCTGGGAAATCGCCTGGGCTACCTCGATCGCGTGGGGCTCGGCTACCTCACGCTCGATCGCCAGGCACGCACGCTGTCGGGCGGCGAAGCACAGCGCGTGACGCTCACCGCGGCGCTCGGAACCTCGCTCTGCGGCGCTCTGTTCGTGCTCGACGAGCCGACAGTTGGCCTGCACCCGAGCGACGTCGAGCCGCTGAACGCGATCCTGCAAGAGCTCGCGCAGCGCGACAACCTAGTGCTGGTGGTCGAGCACGACCCGGCCGTAATCCGTGGCGCGGACCGAGTGCTCGAGCTCGGCCCGGGAGCGGGAAGCGACGGTGGTCACGTGGTCAAAGACGCGCCGCCGGGCTCGTTCACCACGGCCGATACCGCTACTGGGCGCGCGCTCGGCGCGAGTGGATCCGTGCGTCGTGAGGTACGTCGAGCCACGGCCTGGCTCTCGGTCAAGGGTGCCAGCGCCAACAACCTGCGCGCCATCGACGCGCGCTTGCCGCTCGGAGTGCTGTGCGCGGTCACCGGGCCGAGCGGCTCGGGCAAGAGCACGCTAGCGGTCGACATCGTGTACCGCACCTTGGCGCGTAAATTGGGTGACTTCGACGAAGAGGCGCCCGGTGCGTGCGTCGGAATCGACGGCCTTTCGGCCGTCAAAACCGTGACTTTGGTCGATCAATCGCCGCTCGGGCGAACCTCGCGCGGAAACGCGGCGACGTACACCAAGGCCTGGGATTTGGTGCGGGCCATGTACGCGAAACAGCCCGAAGCCTCGGCGCTCGGGCTCTCGCCGTCCGACTTCTCGTTCAATGTCGATGGTGGTCGATGTGAAGCTTGTTCGGGTGAGGGCTTCGAGACGGTCGAGATGCAATTCCTGGCGGACGTGCGCTTGGTCTGTCCGGCGTGCCGCGGACGCCGCTTCAAAGACAGCGTACTGGCCGTGTCCCGCGCGGGCGTGAGCGTCGCGGATGTGCTGGAAATGACCGTCACGGGTGCGCTTTCCCACTTCGCTGCGGAGGTGGGGGTGCAGCGCGCGCTCGGACCAGTCGAAAGGCTCGGTCTCGGATATTTGCGACTGGGTCAGCCGCTGTCTACGTTGTCGGGCGGCGAAGCGCAGCGGCTGAAGCTCGCGCGAGCACTCAGTGAAAAGCATCAAGGGGCGCTGTTCGTGCTCGATGAACCGAGCGCCGGGCTGCACGCCGATGAAGTGGCGCGTGTACTCGCCGCGCTCGACGTGATCGTTGGCGCGGGCGGTAGCGTGATCGTCGTCGAACACGACCTCGATCTGATCGCCAATGCCGATTATGTGCTGGATTTAGGGCCAGACGCCGGGGCCGGGGGAGGGCTGGTCGTGGCCCAGGGCGCGCCGCGCGAGCTGGCTTTGGTGGCGGAGTCGCGCACCGGGCGTGCCCTCGCAGAGCACTTTGCCAATCGAGAAGGGAAGAAGCGCGTCTCGCCAGAGCCGTCCAAGAACAAACGCGCGCCACGCGCCCTGGCCAAATCTGCCGCGCGGTTCGAAGCGAGTCTGGTCGTCTCGCGGGCCCGCGAACACAACTTGCACGACGTGAGCGTCAGGATCCCGCACGGCGCGCTGACCGTAGTCACCGGTCCCAGCGGATCCGGCAAGAGCACGCTGGCCTTCGACGTCGTGTTCGCCGAAGGTCAACGTCGCTTCCTCGAAACCTTGACGCCCTATGCGCGGCAATTCTTGCCCACCATGCCGCGGCCGGATGTCGACAGCGTGACGGGCGTGCCGCCGAGTATCGCACTCGAGCAGCGCACCTCCCGTGCCGGTGGAAAATCCACGGTGGCCACGGTGACCGAAGTCGCGCACTACTTGCGCCTTCTGTACGCGAAGCTCGGCGTGGCGCATTGCCCGACGCACGACACGCCGATCCTGCGCACCAGCCCGGCAGCCATCCTGGCCAAGATCCGCACCCTACGCTCTCGGGTGACGCTCCTATCGCCCGCAGTGCAGGCTCGTAAGGGCACGTATCTGGACGTATTTTCCGCCGCCGCCCGGGACGGCATCGAAAGCTCGTACGCAGACGGAAAGCTCGTTTCGAACGATGATCCGCCACGCCTGGTGCGCAGCCAGGAGCACACCATCGATCTCTTGATCCGAGCGGAGGTCGAGGCCAAGTCCATTTCCGACGCGGACTTCGCGCGAGCGCTCCGCTGGGGTAACGGCGCAGTCAAGCTGCGCGTGGGCGGTAAAGAGACATTGCACTCGACGCTCAGCGCTTGCCCAAAGTGCGGCTTCTCGGTACCTGAACTCGACCCACGCTGGTTCTCGTTCGCCACCAAGCAAGGACGCTGCGAGACCTGCGAAGGCAACGGCGTGATCGCCGAAGTCCCGAAGCGTGGCCGCAAGAAGAAGCTCGATGCCGAGCCAGCGGCCGAACCCTGTCCCGACTGTCACGGCGCACGCCTGTCACCGATCCCGCGCGCGGTGCGGATCGGGGACGAGCGCTACCACGAGCTTTCCGCGCGCTCGATCGACGGCGCGAGCGAGCGTGTGCAGAAGCTCAAGTTCGACGCCGAGCAAATGCCGGTCGCAAAGCCGATCTTGGCCGAGTTGCGACGCCGGCTCGACTTTCTGCGCGACGTGGGGCTCGGTTATCTTTCGCTGGACCGCGCGGCTCACACGCTTTCGGGCGGAGAAATGCAGCGTTTGCGGCTGGCAGCTCAGCTCGGCGCCGGCCTGACGGGTGCGCTGTACGTGCTCGATGAACCGACGATCGGCTTGCACCCGCGGGACACCGGTCGCTTGCTCGACAACCTGCGCAACTTGGTCAACCTCGGATCGACCGTGCTGGTCGTCGAGCACGATACCGAGACCATTCGCGCGGCCGATCACTTGATCGACCTTGGTCCGGGGGGAGGCTCCCGCGGCGGCCGGGTGATGGCCGAAGGCACGCCCAAGCAAGTGCTGGCAATCGCCGAATCACCGACCGGCCGTGCGCTCGCCGCAGCGCCCGTGCTGCGCGAGCCTCAGACCATCGATCGGGCAGCGCAGCAGCTGATCCTGAGCGGCGCGACGCAGAATAACTTGAAGGACGTGGAGCTGAGCATTCCACTCGGTTCGTTCACCGTAGTGGCCGGGGTGAGCGGTTCGGGCAAGAGCACGCTGATCCGCCAGGTTCTGCTGCCGGCATTGCGCGAGAAGTTGAAGCTCGTCAGCGAGCCACCAGGCAGTTACAAGAGTTTGCGCGGCCATCAAGGTCTGGTGCGCGCGGTGGCCGTCGATCAGTCCCCAATCGGGCGCACGCCGCGCTCCACCCCGGCCACTTTCCTCGGCATTTGGGACACGATTCGAAAGCTGTTTGCAGCCACGAACGAGGCGAAAATCGCGGGATTTGCCGCGACGCGCTTCTCTTTCAACAGCAAGGGCGGCGGGCAATGCCCGACCTGCGAGGGGCAGGGCGCAGTCACGCACGAAATGAGCTTCTTGCCCGACGTCGTGACGCCTTGCCCGACCTGCGAAGGCCTGCGCTTCGAACCGCAGACGCTGGACATCAAATACCTGGGGCGCTCGATCGGTGAGGTGCTCTTGCTGACGGCCGAAGAAGCAGTCGAGCTGTTTGCCAATCATCCGACGGTATCGGCCCCCTTGCAAACCTTGTCCGACTTGGGCGCCGGCTACATCGCGCTCGGTCAGGGCTCACACACGTTGTCTGGTGGCGAAGCACAGCGGCTCAAACTGGCCGCTGAACTGACCGCTACGCGGCGCCACGAAAAGACGCTGTACGTTCTGGATGAACCGACGACTGGACTACACATCGCCGACGTCGCCAAGTTGATGAACGTGCTCGGTCGTCTGGTCGAGCGCGGCGATACCTTGGTCGTGATCGAGCACCATCCGCAAGTGATAGCAGGCGCGGACTACTTGGTAGAGCTCGGACCGGAAGGTGGTGCAGAGGGCGGTCGAATCGTGGCAGCGGGTAGCCCCGCGAAGGTTGCCAAGGGCAAGACCGCGACCGCCGCCGTGGTGCGCGCGCTGCTCGGTTGAGCCCAAGGTTAGCTGATTTTTGGGTTATTGGCGCTGATTTGCGCCATCACGGCCGTCGGATCCTGCCCCTCCGGAGCGCGCGAGATTTGCTCGACCAGCGCCAGATGCGCGTCACAGCGCAGCACGCTCAGGTCGGGCAGGTGCAAGGCCGGACGCGCGTAGCGGCTGACGAAGGTTCGAACGCGGCGATTGGCGGTGGCTAGCACTTCACGGCTGATCACCCCGGTCTCGACCGCGTGCACCACGGCCTCGATCGCGCGATGGGCGAGCTCGGCGGTGTGGCAGCACAGGAACTGATCGACTCCGGCATCGAGCCCGCGCACCACGGCCTCTTCTATCCCATAGTGATCGGCGATTGCGCGCATCTCGAGATCGTCCGTGACGACCAGGCCGTCGTAGCGCATCGTTTCGCGCAGCAGGCCGTGCAGCACCGGGCGACTCATGGTGGCCGGATAATGCGCATCGAGCGGTTCGAAAAGCACGTGCGCGGTCATCAAAGACGGGACGCCGGCGGCGATCGCGGCGGCGAACGGCTGCAGTTCGACTTGCTGCAGGCGCTCGAGCGAATGCGGCAAACGCGGTAACGCCAGGTGCGAGTCCTGACTGGTGTCACCGTGGCCGGGAAAATGCTTGCCGCAGGCGGCGATGCCCGCGCTTTCAAGCCCGCCGGCCAAGGCGACGGCGAGTTTGCTCACCAGCTCGGGGCTGCGCCCGAAAGAGCGAGCGCCGATCACCGGGTTGTCGGGATTGGTATCCACATCGAGCACGGGCGCATAGTTCATGTCGAAGCCGACGGCTCGCAGCTCGCGACCCATCAGTTTGCCGACTTCATACGCAAGCCGCGCGCTGCCCGTCTCGCCTAGCGCGCGCATCGGCGGCAGCTCGCTGAAGCCTTGCCGTAGGCGCCGGACCTTGCCTCCCTCTTGGTCGAGCGAGAGCGAAACCGGCCGCCCTGCTCGGCGCTTGATCGCGCTCGTGAGCTCCGCCACCTCCGCTGGTTGTCCCACGTTGCGCGAGAAGAAAATCACGCCGCTCACGCCGCGACGCAGCAAGCGGCTCAAGTCATCGCTGACCGTCTGCCCGTGAAAGCCGACGGTGAAGAGCCTTGCCGCTTGCGTCTCGAGCTCGGTGGTCATGCTGATTTTCGAGTTCAAGCGCGCTCGCGGCGCATCTCTTCCAATTGCGAAAGGGCGCGCGCCAGCGAAGCTTTGCCGCCTTGACCGGCGAAAGCCACTGGTACTCGAGCTTCGCGTGCTGCTGCGATGACCGGTTCAGTGTGCTTGTGCGACACGACGCGGTCCAAGATCACCACGCCGCTGACGCGCCCCTGTCGAATCCGTTGCGGCAGATTTCCGACCGCGTGCACCCCGTCGCGTTCGGTGTCGATCCATTCCGCGTCAGCGGCGATCTCGGGCGGCAGTGAGCCGGATTTTTCGCGTCCGGCGAGTGCGCCGATGATCACCAGCTTGCCTGGGTGAGTTCGCGCTTTCGGGGTCGGTACTGCTTCCCGCTCGGACGTGGGCTCTGGCTCGGTCGTACTCTTGGCCTGTGCGCGCGCCAGTAGCTCGGGCAAATTTGCGACGGCGCGCGAAAGTTTCAGCGCTGCCTCGGCTGCCCGTTCTTGGCGGGCGGGTTGTTTCAGTTGGTGCTCGGTCGCGAAGGTCTCCGCGATTTCGTACTCCAGGGCACGCTCGTAGCCGCGCAACGTGCTTTCCAGCATGGCGATGCGCTCGGCGACTTCACTGCGCTTGGCGTTCAGGGCCGCACGGACGGAATCGACTAGGTCATCGAAAGCGGAAGGCACCATGAGAGTGCAGCTTGCCCGCGCGCCCGGCTCAAGTCGAGCGGGCGGCGCGTCGCCCGCGCGGCGAGGACTTTCGCAGCTGGCACTCGCGTGGCGCGGCGCTAGTATCGACTCCGTCGGGGCAGAGCCACTTCTCAACGGAACCGTGAGGCGTCGAACTCGCGGCTACCACCAAAGAAAGGGTCCAAAAATGTCGATCCCGAGGGTCGCGCTTCCCAATTTCCTGCTCTTGTCATTCGCGCTCGTGGCGTGCGCCGGGCAGCCCGCCAGCGAGGCCAAGGCGAGCAATGACGTCGAATCACCCGCGCCCAGCAAAGCGCCCGAGGGCGATTCGCCGACCGCAGGTGAGTCCTGCGGCGACGTCGCCTGCCAGTCGAACAGCGACTGCTGCAAAGGCTATTCGTGCGGTTTCGATCCGGAACGCAGCCGTGTTCAGCGCTACTGCCTCGGACCGTGACGGTACTCGCGACGGCGGCAGGCGGCGGGTCACTGGACGCGCCGCCTGCCAAGCTTCTTACCAATTGACGGAATCGACGTAAGCGGTGCCGGTCGCCGTGCCGTTGAGCGAGAATTGCACGCCGAGTTCGGAGAGCGCGCTGGCATTTGCGGGTACTTGAACGACCAGCGTATTCCAGGCGCCTGCTTGCAAGGTGGCCGCGGTTTGCCAGTTCCCAGTCCAGGTCCAGGCGCCTGCCGCGCCTTGCAGTACGTAGGGCTGGACCGCGTTGACGATCGAGCCCGCCGGCAGCCAGACGTGGAAGCTGACTGCCTGGCCCGCGCCGACCGCCGGCGAAGCGACCTTGACCACGCCGCTGTTTGCGCCGCTCAGATTGACCCTGAGCGAGGACGTGCCCGAAAACGGACGCGCGGTCGAGCTTTCGATGGATGTCACGCTACCGCTGCTGACCCAACCCTGAGCGCTGCCTTCGAAGCCGTATCGAGCGCCGTCGCCGGCCGTCGCACTCGCGGCGTAGAGCTGCGAACTGGGAATGGCTTGCTTGGCTTGGCAGCTACTCGACCACAGCAAGCGCGCCGTCGCTCCGCCGGTTGCTTCGTAGTACTCGAGTTTCAGATCGTACTTCTGACCAGCCGAGAGCGTGATCGTAGCGCTATTTTCGGTTTCTCCGTGAATGGTCCAGTTGTCGATCAACAGCTGACCGTTGACCGAGAGCCGAACTCCGTCGTCCGATACCGTGTGAAAGGTGGTGGGGCCGCTAAAACGCGGGCTCACTTGGCCGGTCCAACGCACCGAGAAGCCATCGGCGGGCAGCGCCGCGTTGGGGGTAGCCGTTGCCCATGAAAAGTCTACCGTGGCGTCGGTCCGAGTGAGCGCCTTGTTGGTCAGCGTCGTACTCGCGAAGTATTCGCCAAGTAGGCCGTTCCCCGTGCCGGCCTGCGGTGTGCACGCGGGGGGCGGCGGAGTGCCGCCGGGTGCGATAGCCACCCCGCCGGCATTCAGAATCGCGCCTGCACGGCTCTTCATGAACGGCTGCCCGTCGCTGTACGTATCGTTCGCATACGAGCTTTGCCCGCTGGCGCCGGCGCCGAATAGCAGGGCAATCACCCCTGAATCGGCGAATTTTGCGAGGTGAGAGGTGCCGTTCGCGAAGAAGTACTCGGGGCGATTGTCCCGATACCCTTCGGCCGCGCCGCCGTTGTTCCAAACGTTCTTGTGATTGGAGTTGCCGAGCGGGATTTGCCAAAGGATCCAACGCTTGGCTGCTTTTTCATTCCACAGTTTCAACCACGCCGCGTAGCGATTGAAGCTGCGAGAGTTGACGGCTGCCGAGTCGCTGGGATCCCACGTGCGATCGGAGCCTTGAACGACGCGATAGTAGTCGCCGTCACGGTCGAGCGGATCGCCCACCAGCACGTCGTACTGGGCGCCGGTCAGATTGCTGCTCAGGCCCATGGGGGCGAGGAATCGGTAAACCTTGTCGACCTCTGGTCCGAGCGCTTCGGTCACGTTGTAGGAAGCGATGTCCTTACCGCTGGCCCAGGCAGAGATGTGCAGTCCAAGCACGGCATTGCTCGCCCCCACGCTTTGCTTCAGCTTGAGATAGGCGAGGCCGAAGCCTGCGACGGTGTTGGGTAGGCCCGCGAGCTCCGGCATGCCGCTGGCTGCAATGGCGGCATAGGCGTTGGGATTGTCACCGCTCTGCTGCTCGAGGAAGCCGAGTGCGTCGGCCTCGAGCAATACCAGCGCGGGTTTCCCGAAATCCTTCACACGTTGCATCAAGATTTTGAAATCGCCGAAGTAGGACAGCATCGTGCTGGGGTTCTGCAGCTTTTGCAGCGTTGCCGCTTCCCCCCCGCCGGGTTCAGCGAACAATTGATAGTATTGGATGGCGGGCAAAAAGCCCTGCTGGTCGGACTCCCGCAAATAGCCGAGGCCCCACGACCCGTCGTTCGGCGAGTAGCCCCAGTTGTTGACCCAGCCCTTGGTAAAATAGCGGTAACGCACGTCCCAGCGCGCTCCACTGCTCTTCATCCAGCTTCCGCCGGAGTCTTCGAATAGCCCGACCAAGACGCGAGCGGGCAGCCCTGAGGGTACAGCGCCACTCGCGCTCGCCCCTGCCAGTGGTTCTGCCGTCGAATGCGTAGTTTCAGTTGGATCCGTAGCGCCGCTACAAGCTGAGAGAGAGACACAAAACAAACCAATCCATTTCGAATAGTGCACGCACTTCTCCTGCGGTGGGGTCAGATGGCGCACCAGCATTTGCGACGCCATTGCCGCTACACAACGCCGCCGCATTAGTGCCTATTAAGTGCGCGAGCGCTCGCCATTTTCGGTCAGGAAACGGTCACGCGCTGCGCGTCATTTTGTCTCGAGTGAGCAAGCGATTTCTACGCAGGAAAACGCAGCTCATCACGCGCTCGACACGCTGCCCGCTTTAAAATTGCGACGGCCTGGCAAATACGCGAACGTCGCCAGGCTTTAGCGAGGACACGTTTGTGACAATGCAGAGATGAACGCGCCCACCCTCGCCCAATCAGCCTGCATGGAAGGCTCGCTGAGTGTTGCGTTTTGGCTGCGCGCTTCGTGCACGTGCCCACTGAGCTGGCTGACGGAGGGCGCACCTGCAGCAGCGTTCGCGGCGGTCGAGGCTTCGGGCACGAAAGCGGACCACGCATCAGCCAACAAGGCGAACAACGCTTCGGGGACGAGCGCGGACGTTTCGGACACGATGGCGGGCTGTTTGCCCGCTCCGGTCGTGATCGTCGTTGCCGGCGTGTGAGCGGCGATTGCCGAGCCGTAGTGAGCGACGAGTTCGCGCTGAGAGTCGTGCTGCACGGAGCCGTACTTCCCGAGCGCTACGAGCGACAGGAGCGTCATGCTTGCCAGTACGCCCGCCACTGGTCTCCTGAAGCGGGTCAAGTGCGCAAGCTGCTCTTGAGTCAGCGGCCGAGTGTCCGCGTCGTCGAAGTCGAGCGGGGCCGGCGACTGGCCGGCTTGCTCGGCATCGTAGCTCCCGAAGAAGTCGTGCTCGTCGTCGAGACCGGTCGGTGAATCCATGCGTTTGCGTGAGCCGAGCCAGCCTCGAGCCCGAGCTAGTTTAGTCACCACGGATGCCGATGCCAGGCAAGTCGAGAAATTGCCTCGGCTCGCGACGACCTGTGCTCCCACCGTATGTTTCTGCTGGATTACCGGATCGTGCCTGGTGCGCCGGCTTGCTGGACAGGAGGGAGCTTCGTAGAGCGGTGATTCGCGTGGCGCTCGGCTGGTGTTTGCCCGAAGATGCAGCGCGATGGATTCGAGCGTGATCGTGGGGGTGGCCGCTGTGATCTCCTGGGGCGTCAGCATGTCGCTGCTGATCGCCTTCATCGTCGTGATCGCGACGGTGGTGCGCCGGCATCGCCCGGATGCATCGCCAATTCTACTGGGGGCGATGATCTTCGAGGCCTCCATCTCGCTCGTTAGCTACGCGACGCAGGTCGCTCTGCCTCGCTTCATGAGTGTGGGCGGTGGGACTTCAGGCAGCGTCAGTTTCGTTGAGGCGTATGCGCTCAGCAACGTGATCTTCAGCGTGGCGCATGCAGGGGCGCGGGCGTTCCTGCTGTGGGGCATCGTTCGCCTGGCGCAGCCGCCGAACCAATGATTCTCCCCTTTCGCGTTTGGGCACTCGCCGAGCGCGCTTCGCGCCTTACGGCTTTACCGAGCCCTCAAGTCGAGAGAGTAGGTTGGCAGGCGGACTCTGAACGCTGCTGACCACGCCGCTGTCCGGTGGTTCACTGCCCGTGGCGGGAGGCCTGCTCTTGCTTTGTTCGAGCTGCTCGGCCGTGGGCACGCGATCGCTGCTGCCCGAGGCTTCGAGCGCGAGGTTGCTGTTGGCCAAGGTGGCCTTGGCGTCCCCGGCAAAGCCGAGCTCCCGCTGCACGTTCGCAAACTCCAAGCTCATGGTGATGAATGCGCTCGCGTGACCGGGCAAAAGTGGAAGGGTCACTTGCCACGCCGTGCGCAACGGCGCGAGCGCTCGCTTGGGAAAGCCAGCGCGGATGAAAGCCGCCGCGGCGCGCCGATAATGCAGCGCCGCGACTTCGGGTTGCTTCAGCTTGCGCGCGAGCTCGGCGGTACGGTGTTGCAACCAAGGCGCTCCGAGCATCAAGCCCGATGCAGTCTTATAGGCTTCGAGCGCTTGAGTCTCTTTGCCCTCGCCCGTGAGTTTCTTGGCTACTGCCGTGAGCGCCTCCACTTGCAGCTGCACGGAGTCGGTTGGTTTGGGACTCGTTTGGGTCACGAGCGCCCATCAAGCAGGGAACGTGCCGCGCTGCCCTCGACAGCGCTCTAATTGTAACCGCTGGAAACCATGGGAGTTTGTGCGGCGGCATCGACCGAGAGCTTGCACCAAAAACAGGAATTGAGAATCGCGTCGTCTCAAACCGGGAAGCCGGTTAAGACTTGCCGCGTGCGCTGGTCGCGACTCGTGCTTGCGGCTGTTGTCTGCGTTGTCTGCGTGGGAGCGGCACTCGGCGCTCGGCGAGTGTTGTCTCACCCTCACTCCCCGGGGCAGCCCTTTGCGCACCAACGAGCGCAGCGCGCACGGCACGTGGAAGTGCCGAACGCAGTCGACGCTGCCCGTGAACGGCTCGAGCAGTTCGAAGCTTCGCGCCGACGGACCACTGATTTTGCACACCTGCCGCCGGCGAATCGCAGCCACGGTGCGGATCCCTACGCGCTGGCGCACTTGGATGCGCAGCATTTGGTGGGCGTACTGCGTGGCGCCTCGGCCTTGGTTTTGCTCGATGCACGACTACGCGAGTTGCAACGCATCGAACTGCCCGGATCCGTGGTCGCGGTCACGGTCAGTGAAGCGGCTGAGTGTTGGGTCGCCGGGGAGACGTCAGGAACCCTGCTTCGATTTCGCTTCGACGGACAGCGCCTGACCCTGTCGGGGCGCTTGAAAGTGCCTGGGATCCTAGGCATCCGCGCGCTCGCGTCCGGTCCGGAAGGGATCTTGTACGCGCTGGACGTGCACGACGGAAAATTGCTCACCCTCGATCCCAGCCGCTCGACACCCGTGCGAGAGACGCGTGTGGTCGGCCACGGACCCCTGTCCGTGCGGCGAGTGGGGGCGTTCTTGATTGTCGATCTGCTTCTGGATCACTCGTTGCTCGTGTATCGATTGAGCGCTCGAGGGGAGGTGCTCGAGGAACGGACGCGCTTGCGCCACGACGGTCCAATCTGGGGCTTCGATGCGGCGCTGCTCACTGATCAACAATTGCTCTTGGTCGCCACAGGTGTCGAAGACCACGCGCTGGATCGCAGCGACGGCTCGTTCGGCTACATCGATTCCTTCGTGTATTGTTACCTGGTACCCAAATCCGGAGCCATCCGCCCCCTCTGGCAGAGAAATGTGTCGGAGCTGGGGGTGGTCACGCCCAAGGCGCCGATACTCACGGTGGACGGGACGAAAGCGCGCCTATTCGTCTCGGGCTATGGCAGCGATCGCGCACTAGAGCTCTACTTCGAGGCAATTTCACAAGACCAGCCGCGAGTTCAGAGCGAGCCTTTCTTTCCTGGCAGCGCCTCGGCGATCCGACTGGCGTCGGGGGAGATCGCCCTTTCCAATCCCTTGCTCGATGCCTGGCTCCTGCGTCCCGCGGCGGGCGCGCGTGACGAGCCTGCCGAGCTCGTGCCGGTGGTGGCCGACGGAGCACCGCTTTCGACGCCCGAAGAGCGCTTGGGTGAAGCGCTCTTCTTCACGACACTGATGGCGCCGACCAATTCGAGCGAAGGCGCGCACAGCCGCTTCAGTTGTGAGACCTGTCATTTCGAAGGCTATGTGGACGGGCGCGTGCACTCCACGGGTCGCGATGACGTGCGCGTCGCGACCAAGCCGCTGCGCGGCCTGTTCAACAATCGTCCGCACTTTTCGCGCGCGCTCGACGCGGATCTGGCCACGGTTTCGGTTCACGAATTTCGCGTCGCGGGCAAGGGCAGTCATGGCGATCCGTGGTTCGAGATCCGGGCTGAGGACTATCCGTGGCTCGCGCATTTGGGCGTGTACGACGAAGCACTCGGGCCCGAGCTGCTGCGTCGTGCGCTGATCGCGTTTTTGATGCGCTTTTCGCACACGACCAACGCGAAGATCGTGGGCCGTGACCAGTTCAGCGCCGAAGAGCAGCGCGGAGCGGTCCTGTTTCGCGACCACTGTTCGAGGTGCCACGCCGCGCGCTTGCAGAGTGACGTTCCCGAGAGCACGGTCCCATTCGAAGCCTGGCCGCGAGCAATCTTTACGCCCGAGGGCGCAATCGTATGGGCGAGCGCGGACTACCAAAAGACGGGCGTGACTCCGTACGTGCACGAGTCTGGGACGCGCGTCCCGTCGCTGCGGCGCGCCGCCGCCAAGTGGCCGCATTTCACCAATGGCTCGGCCCAGACGCTGCTCGATGTCGCGCGTCGCGCGCGCTTCGATCGAACGCGTTTCTTCCACGACGGAGCGCCGCCCGGCGAGGCGCTCCGATCTCTGGATTCTTTCACGCCTGACCAGGCGCGCGAGCTCGTGGCGTTTCTAGAGCTGCTGTGATGCCGGTAGAAGGTCACTGACCGGATCGACCGCCGAAATCACCGCCACCTGAATGTCCAGGCGGCGTGTGGAGCTGATCGGCGAGCCGTCGAATTCCACGATGTGGAAACGGTCGAACACGCGGGTGCCGGTGGTTTTCACCTGCGAACCAATGATTTGCACCCGCTGTTGGAAGAGCGCCTGTGCCAAGGCCAAAAGCAGCCCAGAACGATCGCCGGTCTCGACCTCCAACGTGCTGAAGACGCCGTCTTGGCCCTCGATGAAGCGCACGACGGTTTCCGAAGAAGAAGGCGTGGGTGGCGGCCGAACGCTGGGATCGGCGCGGCGGCGTTCCAGCTTGCCGTCGAGCAAGCCGATCAGCGTCGTGCGCAGCAGGTCGATCTCTTCCTTGCTCACGCGCAGCTTGCGCTGTTGCTCTTTTTCGTGGCGAACCCAGAACACATCAACGGCTTCATTCGCGCGCTGGTCGACCCGGCGCGTGTAGGCCTCGGCCTCGATCACATCCAGCCCACACAGCACGAGCGCGGCGCTGATCGTGGCGAGCAGGCCCGGGCGATCGTCGGCCACGACGCACACCGCGGAGCCGGGTACGCGATTCGAATTGAAGCTGCCGACGTTGGCCGAAGCGGACTCTCGCTCGCGCGCTATCTTGGTGTGCGCGGCGATCGCAACGATGTCGAAATTTCTGCGGTAGCTTTCGGGCAAGGATGCCGCGAACGCTCGCACCTCGTCGGACTCATCGGTGGAAGTAGACACGGGCTCAGCCTAGCGCGTGCAAAAGGCCAGCGCCTTTCATAGTTGTTTCGTGTGTGTGTTGCGGCGTTACTTTCCGCCGTCCGCGGCCACGGGCCGCGCTTGCGGAAATCCCGGAATTGCGGGGAAACCGGGGGGGAGAGCGGTCGGAAACGTGCTCGGAAAAGTACTCGGCAAGGTCGGAAAAGTACTCGGCAAGGGGGGCAAGGTGCTGGGCAACGGAAACGGAAACGGAAATGTCGTGCGGCCAGCGTCAGCCACTGCCGGGGCGCCTGCGTCAGTTGGACGGACCACCGTGGGGCCGGTCGCTGGCGAGCCAATCGGCGTATCGGGGCGACTGGGTGTCACGCCGGTGACGGTGGGGTTCGCGCCTACTTGTCGGGAGGCCGAGCCAGCGTCGATCAGCGGACTCACCGTAGTCTCAGGGGGAGGCGTATCGAGCACGAGCGGCGGCGCGCTCGTGTCCGGTTGGTGCTGCTGGTAGAACACCGCCGCCAACGCGGCGCCGCCCAGTCCGAGCACGATCAAAAAGCTCAAGCCGACCCAGAGCCCGGTACGTGAGCGGCGCTTGCGCATGACTGGGGGGGCTCCGTAGGCCGCCGCAGCCGGTGGATAGCCGTAGGCCGCGGGCGGCACGGCGCTGGCGCGGAGGGCTTCGCGCACCGCTTCATCCGACACTTCTTGTGTGCCGCCCTTGTAGGCGAGCATCGCTGAATCGCCCTCGGGTGGCAGTGTCTTTGCTATCGGAGGCGCCACCTCGAACGCTGCGGGTTGCGCCAGGTGTGCGTGCGCTGCGACCGGTACCGGTCCGGGACCGGCGGCGAGCCGCCCAGCGTGACTCAGCGAGCCGGCAAAGGGGGCGAGTGCCGAGCGCATCTCGAGCGCTGAGCCGAAACGCGCCTCACGGTCCGGACGCAGCGCTCGCTCGACGACGGCCACCAGGCCCGGTGTCAGGCCGGGTTCCAGGTCTGACAAGTGACGCACGTTGCCCGAAACGACTGCGGCGACGATCGCTTCTACGTCGTCCCCGTCCGCCGGGCGCCGGCCGGTCAGCATCTCGAATAAAATCACGCCCAGGGAATACAGATCCGCCCGATGATCGACATTCTCCGCCGCGAACAGCTGTTCGGGGGCCATGTATTCGGGCGTGCCCATGATCACACCCGCGCGTGTGAGTCCTTTTTGGAACTCCGTGCTGGCACGCAGCTTGGCGATTCCGAAGTCGATCAACTTGAGCAGAGGCCCGCCGCTCGCGGGCACGATGAACACGTTGTCCGGCTTGAGATCACGGTGAACCACGCCGATGGCATGCGCCGATTCCAGCCCAGCTAGGATTTGAAGCGCAAAATCGACGGCTTGCTCGGCTGGAAACCTGCGCTGACGGTCCATCGCTTGTTGCAGGGGTTCACCGTGCAGGAGCTCCATCACCAGGTAGGGCGAGCCATCCGCGGTTTGATCGACGTCGGTCACGTGGGTCACGTGCGGGCTGCGAATCCGCGCCGAGACGCGGGCTTCTTGCAGAAAGCGCGAGCCGAGGCCCGCGCGCTTGGCCAAGTCCGCGTGCAGGAATTTGAGCGCGACGCTGGTCTCGAGAAACTCGTGATGCGCTTCGAATACGGTGCCCATACCGCCATCGCCGATCAGACGCACGAGCCGGTATTTGCCGCCGATGACGTCGCCGACAGCGGGCCTCATTTGCCGACCACTGCTTTCCCGCGGTCGCGAAGGCGTGAAGCCGCCGGTACGAAACGCTCGTATTCGCGGACGAAAGTCAAGGTCTTCGGATCTGCGCGATCCACGTACAGTGTGCCCTGCAAGTGATCGGTCTCGTGTTGCACGACCACGGCGCGGAAGCTCTCCCAAACGAAATCCAGCGCGCTGCCGCTTCGGTCCAATGCTTGCACTCGCACTTTGCGCGGCCGTGCGACTTGTCCGCGCATGCCCGCTACCGACAAGCAACCCTCGTACATCTGAAAGCTGTCTTCGGCACTCAACTCGCCCCCGCCAGCGACGCTAGCGACGAGCGGCGTGACGATGGGGTTGATCAGTACGGTCATCGGGATCGATTCGAATTGCGGGTAGCGTGGGTTCTCGTCGACTTCGATTACGCACAGCTGGAGGGACTCGTAGACTTGCGGCGCGGCGAGCCCTGCCCCGTCTGCGTCGTGCATGGTTTCGATCATGTCGTCGATCAAGGTCTGGATGAAAGGCGAGGCGATCTCGTTCGGATCAACCAAGTCTGCTCTCCGGCGGAGCACCGGTTCACCCATCTGCGCAATCTTTCGAATCGCCACGGGGGGATCCTAGTTCAAACTCGGTCTCGAGCACGAATCGGCCGCCGCACGAATGCGGCAATTTGCCACTATCTTCGAGGGAATTCTCGCGCTGCCTCGACTTCTCGGGTCGGGGTCGACGAGTCGGGCTCTATTTCGCGGGTCGCTCGGCGGTGACGGTGTAACCCAGGCAGTCGTCCCCGCCCTCCCCTCGTAAGGACAAGTTACCGACCACGGCGATCGCGATGAAGAGGGGGATGCTTGGGCTGGCCAGCAAACGGAGCGCCAAGGCCTTGCCTGCACCTGCCTGTTGGGGCATCAGAAACGGCAAGAATAACGCCTGGACCTTGTAACAGGCGACGGTCAACGCATCGCCGCGCGCGTGCACCACGACGCTTCGGAAGCCGGCCGTCTCGAGTAAGTGTTTCAGACCAGATGGCGTGTAGCGCCAATAGTCGTGCGGCACGAAGTGCCAGCGCGCAGCGAACGGAACGGTGAGCAGCAGCCGCCCACCCGGCTTTAGCGCGGCGAAGGCCTCGCGCAGCATGGCGGCCGGGTCGAGCACGTGCTCCAAGACCTCGGTGCACAAGATCACGTCGGCGTCCCGGGTGGCCGCGGGCCACTGACCGCCGTCGAAGTGGACTACGTTCGGCGGTGCGTAGCCAAACGCCTGTTCCGCGTTCGCGATGTCCAGCCCTACGTAGTCCATTCCAACGGGCAAGAGTGTGCGGTAGGGCTGCGCGCCGCAGCCCACGTCGACCACCTTGCCGCTCCAGCCACGGGCCTCGGCCGCCACATCTGCCCAGCATGATCCAGCTTGGAAATCGAAGTAGCGCCGCACGCTTGCGAGCAGGCGACCCAGCGCCGACTGCCCCGGTTCGAGAGCGGGGGGGCGCCACTTGTCGCCTGACCGCTCCGCTAAGTTTGCTCGTTCCGACCGCGTCACACTTTGCTCCCGTTGAGCGCAGACTCTAGCATCGGAGGCAAAGGTGGGAGCAACGTGGCCATTCTGAGGATCTTGCGAAGTTTTGGGATTTTTCCTCGCAGGCGAGGCAGATAGCATCTTTCGTATGGCGAGCAGCTACGAGCAGGCGCTGACGGCGTTGTATGGAGCGCCGCACGAATCGTTCGTAGCGGAGCGGCAGCGCTTGGCTTCCGAGCTGAAGATGGCAGGTGACAAGGCCGGGGCGGCGCAGCTGGCGAAGTTGCTGCGTCCGTCGATTTCGGCGTGGGCCGTCAACCAATTGTGGTGGCAAGCGCGCGAGGCGTTCGAAGGATTGTTCGCAACGGCCGCGCAGCTGCGCGCTGGCAAGCACGCCGCGAGCGCGGCTCACCGTCTGGCGCTGACGAAGCTCATTGCGCGCGCGCAGCTGATCCTCAACGATGCTGGGCACAACGCGAACGACGCGACGCTGCGCCGTGTGATGATGACCCTGGCCGGCTTGGCCGCCGCAGGCGGCTTCGAACCCGACTCGCCGGGTCAGCTGAGCAAAGATCGCGAGCCGCCCGGCTTCGAAGCCTTGGGCGGCCAAGGCTCGCCCGAAAGCGAAGGCGAACCGGTCGCGCACGACGCCGAAGAGCTCGGCGAAGCGCAGCAACGAAAGAGCAAGAAGGCGAGCGACGCTCAGCAACTGGCCGAGGCCAAGCGTCGCGAGGTTGCCGAAGCCAAGCGTGCTCGCGAGGCCCTTGCAGCACAACGACAGCGCGAAGCCGAAGAGGAAGCCAAACGACGGGCCGAGCGCAAGAAGCGCGAGAGTGAGCTGCGCGAAGCCAAGCACGAACTCGATGAACGCGAACGCGAACGCGAACACGCGGCCAAGCAGCTCGCCGCCGCGGAGCGCGAAGTCGAGCGCGCCCGCGCAGCCGTTGACGCGGCCCAGGCCAGGCTCGCCTCGGAGAGCCGCGTTGGATGAGGCCGAGAATCGGCGCGAAGGCTGCAGGCCTCAGCGAGCGCGCCACGGAATATCGCTCAACCCAACCACGTGGTTTTCGTAGCGCGCGAGCACGAACAAGAGGTCACTCAAACGGTTCAAGTAGATCACGATCTCGGGCCGAACCGGCGAGACGCGCCCTGCGCTCAGCGTGCGCCGCTCCGCCCGGCGGCAAACGGTGCGGGCTCGATGCAACTCGGCCGCGCTCGTGCAACCACCCGGCAATACGAAGCTTTTTAGAGGCTCGAGCGGTGATTCAGCGCGATCGATCCACGCCTCCAGGCGCGCAATGTCAGTCTCGCCCAGAAGGGTCATGCGCAGCTTTTCCTGCTTGCCGGGCAAGCAAGCGAGCTCCGCACCCAGGGTGAATAGATCGCTCTGAATCTGCAGTAGCGATTCGTCGGTTTCGGCCGACGCGCCCAGCGTGCGTACGACCCCCAGGCACGAGTTTAGCTCGTCGACGGTACCGTAGGCCTCGACGCGTGGGTCGTCTTTGCCAACGCGCGCGCCACCGAACAGCCCGGTCTCACCGGCATCGCCAGTGCGGGTGTAGATCTTCATGCGCGCGAGCGTAGCCGCTCGTGCTGCAAACTCAACCGAGAGCCGCGGAAATCGTGCTGTAAGCGTCGTGCCAGGTCTGCAGATCGGCTTTGGCGCCGTCCACGATGCTCAAACCGAACCCGGGTGGAACGGTCGCATTCTCGTTGTGGTTGAAGCGACGGCGCCAGGCGATTTTGCCGACCAGACGGACGCGGCGCTCGCTACGCGGCGGCGCCATCTCGATCCACACCTCGTCGTCCTCTGGGGGAGCGAGCGTGCGCACGTACAAGCCGCCTTCGCTGACGTTGTAGCTGAAGCCGTAGTC
Source organism: Polyangiaceae bacterium (assembly GCA_035273265.1). Lineage (GTDB taxonomy): Bacteria > Myxococcota_A > Polyangia > Polyangiales > Polyangiaceae > PMG-095. Next base: position 12,334 of record DATEPG010000535.1, on the reverse strand, counting down.
GTCTTTTTCGCGGCCGGCCCCGCGAAAGGCGACCGTAGTGCCGTACAGGATGCGCGCGCTGCGGCGGTTGTTGACCGCGCCACCTTTCAAGTCGTTCGAGGCGAACAGCACGTTCTCGGGTGGTGCAAATGCGTCGATCACGCCGACGCCGGTCGTGCCCTCGAGCGTCGCGCGGATGGCCTGTAAATCCCGTGGGTTAGCGCAAACGATGAAGTTTGCTTTGCTGCCCGCGTTGCGCGCCTGCGAGATCGTGGTCGCGTAGTCATCCGCGAGCTCGGCATTGAGCACGGCCAGCGCGATGTCGTCCTGTTGCGCAAATTGTGCCGCGTCTTCCTTGGTGACCGCGAACATCACCGAGTAGCCTGCGTTGCGCAGCACACGTCCGACGACGGTGCGCCGGGTCTTGTCGTCCTCGGCGATCAAGGCCGTGCCGCGCGTCGACGCGGGCAACGTGCCTGCTTCTCGCGGCAGCGCGCGCAGACGCGTGAGTAGGGGGCGTGTGCTGGTCAGTGGCAACACGTCGTCTGCGCCCCAACTGAAAGCGTCGTTGAAGTACAGATCGCCGACCTCGGGAGACAGCGCGATGATCGGTAGCCGCGCGTGTTTTGCGCTGCTTCGCGTCTGCACCGCGAGCGATTCGGACGCTTCCGTGTCGAGCAGCAGCGCCATCGCTTCGTGTGACTCGAGCCAGCGACCGGCGTCTTCTGGTGACTCTGCCGCGTGCAGCGTGAAGGCCGCTTGTTCCGCGGCCGCCGACAGCGCTATCCGCTCCTCGCGTCGAAAGCGCCCGCAGGCGAGCAGTTCCCGAGTCTCCATGAGCGCCTAGAACGGCCGATGTCGACCGCCCTAAAGGCTAGCTCGTCTCGGCTTGGCGCGAGTCGGGTTTATGCCCCGACTCGAACCCTGCAGCCGAAACGTCCCGACGCTATGCCGAGAAGATTTGCTGAATCTCACCTTCCATCGCGGCGGGTAGGACTTTGCGCGCCAGCGCCAGCTCTTGAACGAGCAAGCTGCGGGCTTGATCGAGCAAGCGGCGCTCACCGAAGGACAAGTCCTTGTCGAACTTGAGCCGGTACATGTCGCGGAGCACCTTGGCGATTTCCGACGGCAAGCCGCTCTTCAACATTTCCGTGTAGGCACGAAAGCGGCGATTCCAAGGTTGCAGATCGACGGCGACCTCCGGTGCCTTGAGGATTTCCAAGATGTTTTGGGCCTCCTTCTTCTTCATCACCGGACGCAGGCCGACTCGCGCTGCTGCCTCAGTGGGCACCATCACCTTGAGCCCGCTGTCCTTGATTTTGATTACGTAACAAGTCGTCTTACGGCCGCCTAGGTCGCGATCCTCGAGCTGTTCCACCTCACCGACGCCATGCGCCGGGTGCACTGCCATATCACCAGCTTTGAACGTGTAGCCCTTTACGACTTCTGCTGTATTCACCGACGATTGCCCTCTCGTATGGAAGCGAAGGTGCGACGCCCACCGAGGCGGGCGCACCTTCGCAGCGCCGTAGTGGGCTCCTGCTCACGCATTGTGCGTCAGCGCCAACCACGACGAGAAACCCTCCTGCACTCACGCGAAGGCCGTCCTAGCTTCTACCCGACCGCCGCAGTGCAGCACCGGGGAGTCCTAGCACTGTATGATGCGTTTGGTCAATCAAGCAGCACTGCCGATCATTTACGAGGATTCGAGCGACTGAGTGAACCTGAGTACTTGTCCTACACGCTCGCACTCAGGGGCCTGAGCTCGGCGGATCTTCTTTTCGTTCCGTTGGTTTCGCGCGCTGCCGCGAGCTTTGCGGCAGATTCAGGATTTGGGAGAGGTCAGTGAGCACCGATGCGCGCAGCCCTCGGACCAATGCGGCGAGGTCGAGTTCGACGTGCAAGCGCAGCAATTCTGGGCTCGCGCTCACTTGTGCAGCGTCATCGAGTTCGAACAAGCGCCCTGCAGAACTGCGCGCGAACGTCGACCACGCGGCACTGAGTCGAACTGCCGCATCGTCCGCTGAATCATGCCATGCGCCTGCAAGATACAATGATGTGGCAACTTTGCCGTTGCCAGTTGGCTGGGCCGTAATCGCGATCGCGACGGTGGATTGAAGTAGCCCGCCGGCGGCGCGCTGCCACTCGTCGGAGAACGGTCCGGGTGCGTACAAGACCGCCGAGTGACTCGATGCGAGCTCCGGGAGGCTCGAGAGCGCGGCTCCGTTCAACGCTGCCGGCGAGTGCTTCAATCGCTCTTGGGCGTAAGCTTCGGCGATTTTCGCTTGCACGGGATCACCGACGGAGATCGCCAACACTCGGTCTTCGATAGTCAGCAATGTTTCAGGTGTTTGGCCGATCACCCCCGTCATGCGAACGAGGCCTGGATGCGGGCGCTTGCTCGCGCTTCCCGTCAGCAGGCGCTCGCCAAATCGCGCGCGCGCGATCGCCGCGACGCCGCTCGGCAAATCAGCAACGTACAGCGTGGAATATGGAAAGCTCGCGATGGCCGCTTCAGGTACGGTTCGCAAGTCGACACCACTCGACTCGGCGAATGCATCGAAGCGCGCACTCGGCATGAGCTGCGAGATCGCTTGTCCGAGCTGCGGTTCTTCCAGGATCTGTCGCGGCTTGACCAAAAGCAGCCAGCGCAGGCTGGCCGACGAAATGAAGTCGGTGAGCGGGCCGCGATGCAGTGGGAGTGCTGGCGCGACTGGCGCCGGCGGCTTGCTGGGGGGCGCTGCACAGGCGGACGCCCACGCCGCCATCGCGCATGCCGCGGTGAGCAGCGGCCAGCGGATGCGAGTGGCCATTGACGTGGGGCGTTGCGAGACGGCGGTCGAGCTCAGTCGTCCGAGTCGTCGTCGCTCTCGTCACCGCCCGTGATCGGCGTGTGACGACTGGCATTGACCAGCTCTTTCAACTCTTTGCCGACTTTGAAGAACGGCAGACGCTTGGCTGGCACCGGTACGGGCTGTCCCGTCCTCGGATTCCGCCCGGCGTACGGCTTGTAAGGTCGCACGGTGAAGCTGCCGTAACCGCGGATCTCAATGCCTTCGCCACGTTGCAGCGCTTCGGTCATCGCGTCGAAGACGCAATTGACGACCATCTCTGCTCGGGCCTTGGTCAGCTCCCCTCGGGCGGCAATGGCCTCGATGAGCTCACTTTTGGTCATCTACTCGCTGCCTCCCTCGGCTCAACAATGGACCCAGGTTCCGCTCTAACGCCTCAATTGTCAACGCCTTTTCAGGAACACAGCTAGCGCACGTTGTGCGCTGCTCGTGAGCTGATGGGTGCCCCGGGTGTGCTGGAAGCGGCCGAGTCGAGGCTCTGCTGACTATGGGCCGACCTCGATGTAATCGAGTACGCCCTCGCCGAACGCCTCGAACCGCACCCTGACCGGCCCGCCCCCCAACTCCACAGGCCCCCACTCCACCTCCTCGCATCCCCCCTCCCGACCCAGGATGAGGTCCCGACCCAGGATGAGGTCCCGACCCAGGATGAGGCGCAATTTGGTTGACGGGCCGGGAGCGGAGATCCAGCCCAGGCGGATGGTGCGCGGGGAGTGGGCGCTCGGGAGGGGGAGTTCGAATTCCAGTGCGGCGTTCTTGGACGGACCGCTCGGGTGCAGGCGCAGGCCGCGGCCGTTGGAGGCACAGGGGACGAAGTCCGGCTGTACCCACCCGTTTTCGACGGCCATCGGAGGCCACTGGGCTTCGGCCTCGAAGCGCAGCCGCGGAGTCGGGGTAGGGATGTAACGCGTGAGCTCCCCATGAGCGACACTCGCTCCGGGGGAGTAAGAGTAGCGAAAGCTCGGGGGGCGTCCGAGCTCATTCCACAGCCACCAATCGTTCGCGTCGCGCCCATAGCGCGCGACCACGACCTGCGTTCGTGCGTCGAGCTGACCGGGATCGTGGCCCAGGTTGAAGCCGTGGTCCGTGTCGATGAACACCAGCCCCCGCTCGACGCCGGCTTTTCGCAGGACTTCGGCTTCGAACATGGGGCGACCGCCTTCCCGCTCGGCCAGGGCGCGATGCGCGAAGCTGGCATGGAGCGCAAAGCCGGCGAGCGAAAGCGGCAGCGCCACGCGGCTCCATTCGAGTCGCACGATCGCCATCGCGATCAGCACATGCTCGAGCGGCAAGAGATCCGCGAACAGGCGCGTACCGCCGCCAGGGTAGCTGCCATCGAAGTAGAACGGCGCGTACGCCAGCATGAAGCCGAGGCAAGCGTAGAACAGCACGCGCACTCGACGGTCAGCGCGGGCGAGCCACGCGCCCATCGGGCAGAGTAACGCGAGCGGCGCGGCGTTGGCGATGTCGATGCTGTGCACCGCCAATCGCCGGATGGTCACCGCCAGCGCCTCACGCAAGCCGAAGCCGCTCGCCAAACGCGCTCGCACGTACTCGCCGTGCTCGTACAAACAGCCGATTCCACGGCCAAAACCATAGCGAAAGCAGCCTGGTGGGCCGTCGGCGAGCGCGTAGTAGGCGAGCTGCGTCGACGAGAAGAAGCTGCCCGTCGCGGAGCGTTGATAAAATGCCAGCAGCGCCACGCCAGGCACGAGCCCCAGGCCGAAGTACGCCCAGCGCCGCGCGCTCGGCTCCAGCAAGCAAAGCACGAGTGCGGCGCCCACCGCGCCCGACACCGGCCGCGTCGCAATCAACCAACCGATTGCGAGGCCACTCGAGAGCGCATCCCAGCGCCGAGCACGCAGCGCGGTGAGCGTGCCTGTGCACAGCAATAGCGCGCACAGTCCGTGCGACATGGTGTCGGCGGTGTGGTAGCGCAGCGCCGCGCACGAACACGACAAGCTCGCTGCCACCAAAGCCACGTCCGTACGCCCGCTGAGCTGGCGTCCGAGCGCGTAGGTCGCGAGCACGAGCAACGCGGCAAGCACGGGGCCGACGAGCATCGGGGCGTGCAGCAAGAAGCCCGTTGCCAGCAGTGCGGCGTAGCCCGGCGGAAAGATCACCGCCAGCGCATGCGGCGCGCTCGGAAGCAAGAAACGCCCGCCAAATGAGGCCAGCGGTGATGCCACCGGAAACGCGAAATAGCCATGCGCCATGGCCCGCGCCTGCAAATAATAGCTCGTCGCGTCGATGATGCGTGGTCCGCCGCGCAAATAATGAGCGACGTAGCCGGCAGACAAGAGCGCTGCGAAGGCAGCCAGTAGCGGCAGCACGAACTCGAGCTTCGACGTGGAGCCGAGCGCGCGTCGAATGCGTGGCTGAAGCAGGGCCGCGAGCGTACAGGCCGCAGCGAGTACCGCCCACGCGACGCCGTCCGGCGGCCAGCCGAGCGTCGTATACGGCGAGTTCAAGGACTGGCGACCGCCCAGATTTGGAACAGCGCACGCTCGCTCGTGCTAGCGCCGAATTCGAGCGTGATCTCCGGCGCACCCGGGGGCGGCAGTGTGATGCGCGTCTCCAGCCAGCCATCTTTGGGCGTCAGCCGCACGCGCGCCAAGGCTTTGCCGGACGACAGCACGTCGAACTCGGCCCTGGCTGTCGGCGCGCTGCGCAGCACTAGGACCAACGGTTTGCTAGGCGCGAGCTGGCGCAGACGGAAGGACTCGCTCACGCCGGGCGGAACGATGCGCGCTGCGTCCCACAGGTCTTCGCGAGGTCGTGCCGGGTTTGGCAAGAGCTTCATGAACACGAAGCCGATGTGCTTCACCGACAGTGTGTAGCCGTGTTCCTTCTCGCTCACGAGATCGGCTTGGTCGACCGAATCGAGCACTCGTTCTCCGGGCTCGAGTGAGTAGGGCACTCCGCTGCGTTCGAGCGGCCCCCAGCGTGGCCGATAGAAGACCTTGCTCGCGCCGCCGCAGATCACGTTGCCGCGCACCGGCACTTCACCCACACGCGTGCCGAACCAGAGCGGAAAATCCGCCCACCAACCAGGGTAGATGGCCAGCAAATCCGGCCGCTCTGCGGAGGGGATGCGCTCGATGAGCTCGACTGCTGCGGCGATGTTGGTGCGCGTCGCGCGCGCGAAGGGAAGGTCCTGAAAACCGCCCAGACCGATCACGTCCAAAGCCGGCACATCCGAAGCGTACGGGATTGCGCCGGCATCACCGATCAAGACGCGCTTGGACTGGAGTGCGGCGTCATGCCGGATCAGCGCGCCAGCCGTCAGGTGCTGGTCCAAAATGTTGCGCGAGGCCCGCCCAAAAAACCAAAGCTGCTCGCGAAATCGCGGCGCTTGGTGATACACGAAGCAGCCTGCGGCGAGCACGGCTAGGCCGGCCAGACCGCTCCGCCAGAGTGTTCGTGAGCGCCAGGCTTGCGTCAGCAGCACTGCCAGCCCGAGCGTGGAGGCGAGCAGCAACCAGGCCACGGCCGGCATGGTGTAGCGCTCGTTTTGCCAGCGAACCTGACCGTTCAGGGCGACGATCATCATCCAGCTGAGCAAGCTCGCCCAAAGCACCCACGCGGCGCGCCGAGTGCTCGCAAAAAAGAAGGGCACCGCAGCGAGCAGCCAGGCCAGCCAGCCATAAACTGCGGTATCGGAAAAGTGATACTGGGTGACGCGCAAGACTTGGTATTTGAGATGAAACAGCCAAGCGTCCCAGACCGCCTGCGGTGTGAAGAACGGGTGGTTCATCTCCAGCTTGACCAGCGCGCCGGCGGCGGTCGATTCACCCGTCAGCAAGCGATTGGCAAGGCCGTGAGCCACGAGCACGCACAGCGCCGGGGTACCTGCCAAGAGCAGCAGCTTCAGTACTTCACGCGCTCCTCGCGCTCGCGCGAGCCAAATTGCAGAGCCTGCCAAGACCAGCAGCGCCGCGGCTCCCTCGGGCCGGGTGGCAACCACGGTCGCGCCCCAGGCGCCGAGCAACGCGGCGGCTGGGTAGAGCTTCGCTTCGGGTTTGGCGGCTGCCTGCGAAAGATCGTCCCAGGCGATCACCGCCCCGCTCCAGAGCGCCAAAAAAAGCGCCACTTCCATGCCGCTGAACAGCGACCAATCGAGCGCCCCGACGCACAGCACGCCGGGCGGCAGCAGGTAAGTCACCGCGCGCGGCAAGCCGACGCACAACCTGCGCGCCGCGACCAGTAGCGCGAATACGCTGACACAAGCGACGACCGCGGCCCAAGCCATCAGGTCGAGCTTGCGAAAGCCCAGCAAATAGCCGACGGCGAGCACGAACGGATACAAGAGGCTCGTCCCGCCGCTCGAATAGCCTGCGCCTTGCGACCATTGAAATGGCCTGCCGCGAGCCGTTTCGCGCGCGAAATCGAAATGAATGAACACGTCGTCGAGCGGCGCGGACCAAGTGCCGAGCACGCGCTCTTGGGCGAGCATCGGATACACGTCGGGGCGCGCCCAGGCATAGGCGTGCAGGGTCTGCAGCTTCAGTGACGCGTAAAATCGGCACGCGACGAACAGCGTGCACGCGCCGGCGAACAGCAAATACAAGATTGGCTCGAAGCGAGCGAAGCGCGTAATGGCATTGGCGTCGGCAGCGGGCGCGCCCCTGCGGTTGGAAGCGACGCGCTCGGGGGGATTTTCGATTTCGGCCATAGCGCCGCGCGCCATTTACCATCGCCGGGGCCAGAGTTAGCCGAGTTCCGATTTCGGCCACGTTTCGCCGGAAAAAACGCGTCGCTTTACCCAATAACAGGGCAAGGTCCGGCATGCGGGGCGACCCCGGCAGCGCCGGGCGGCGGCGCAAAGAGAGTGGTCGATCGGCAATGCCGCGAGCATCACGCTTGTTTTTCGCTTGGAGCTTGCGGGAGCGACGTGGAGGCGCTCTACTACATGTGGTCCCTCGCAAGCGGGCTCGAGTTCGAAACAGATATGCGTTGGTTCGTAGAAGTGTCCCGCGTAGGGGAGAACGGTGTCGCGGATGAATACTGCGTCGAAGCGAAGCAATGGCAGGCCGCGCTGCAAGAAGCTCGCAAGCTCCGCGGCGATACCGGTGCGCTCTCCAAGTTCTCGATTGAGCTACTCGACCGCGGCTACCGTGCCGTCGATCCTGCGCTCAAGCTTCGCTACCTGATCAACCAAGCCCCGGCCGATGCGGTACTCACCGTCGCTGGGGAGTCGTCCAAGGACGAAGCGCACAAGGTCGATGCCAGCAGCAGACATCGCCTGACAGACTCTGTGGCACCGAGCGCGTATGCGACATCGCTCGCGCCGACGCCGTTCACGACATCGCTCGCGCCGCCCGCCACCTCGAGTCCAGTCCCTCGCCCGAGCTCGCATGCCGCGCCGCGGCCGACCTCGGTTGCGCCTCCGCGAGTGACGCCCGCCGAGCCAGCGCGGATATCGCAGCTCGTCGTGCCGGACGATCCAGTTCCACCCGCGCCGCCGTTGCCGGGCAGTCACAGCTCGCCTCCGCCGTCGTTCGAGCCGAGCGTGCCGCTGTTCGAGCTGGTGCGCCAGCGCGCAGAGGAACCGCGCCCGGAGAGCCCGATCACCTATCGCGAGTTCGCGTACGCGGTAGAACCCGGCCGAACGCGCGGCGAAATCGAGGCGCTTCTTCGAGATCGCTATCAGGCCACGCTGGCCACGATCGAAGATCGCCCGCCCGGAAAGTTCGTGCAGCTAGCCGTCTTCGATCACGTCTTCAAGCGTCGGCCCGAGCGCCCACCGCTCGCGACTTTCGCTTGGAAAGATTGGCGTGGGGAGCCCGTGTTGGCCTTCCCGGGCTTCGGCGAGGAGGCCATGGCACCGATGTCACGAGTGCCTCCTGCGCGGGAGTCCGTGGCCCCGCCGTCGTCGAATGGCGTGGCTGCAAGCGTCCCAGTGGCGCTCAAATCGGTCGCGCCGGAGTCGGGACCACTCGTCCCAATGGCGCCGGTGGTGATTTCCTCTTCGCCTCCTCCGCCAGTGAAGGTCGTCGAAGCCGCGTCAGCGCCGGCAGTCGAAGCGCGGATCCCCTTCGGTGAAGCTCCGCCCGCTCCGCCGCTCGAAGCGGAAATTCCGATCGATGAAGCTCCGCCAATGAAGGCGCTCGAAGCGGAAATTCCGATCGATGAAGCTCCGCCAATGAAGGCTGTCGAAGCGGAGATCCCGATCGATGAAGCTCCGCCCGCGCCAACCATCGAAGTCGAAATCTCGATCGATGAAGCCGCGCCCGCGCTCGCAGCGCAGGAATCGATTCCGATTATAGAGGCCCAGTCGGCGCCTGCGCCGGTGGTCGAAGAGGTGATCTCGCTGGTCGAAGGAACGCGCGCGCCGCTGGTCGAAGCGGCGCTACCGAGCGCGGACGCCAGGCCCGCGCCCGCGCCCGCGCCGCTGGTCGAAACGCAGCTTCCGAGCCCGGAGGCAGTGCCTGAAGCGGTGCCTTCGCTCGTCGCAGGCACGCGCGCGCCCGTGGTCGAAGCGGTTTCGAGCCGGGAAGCCGCGCCGGGCTTCGAGCTCACCTTCGAAACCGCGCCCGTCGCTGCGACCGCGCCCGTACCGTCGAACCCCGTATCGGCCGAGCGAGCCTCACGCCCGCGGATCGCGCTCGAGAGCCGTCGGCGCCCCGGTGAGGATCTGATCGGCGAGCTGTTCGAGATCATGCACGAGCTGAACTTCGCGCATGACGTCGCCGAAGGCTCGGACTTCGTGTTGTCCGTTCTGAACGAGCTGTTGCCTTGTGAAGGCGTGCTGATCCACGTCTTCGACATCAACACCGGACACTTCGTGGTCGTGCGCGCCAAGGGCCTTAACGCGAGGGCCGTGCTCCTGCAGCGCATGTCGGATCAAGATCCGCTGGTACGCTCGGTGATGCGCAATACTCACGCCACATTCGTGGAGGACGCCGCGGGCGACGCGCGCTTCAGCGGCTCGCGCTGGCAGGCGCTCGGCGTCGCGCCGCGCTCGGCGCTATGTGGCGGCGTGCAACTCAGCGGTCGTTACTTGGGCTTGATCGAGGTCGCCAATCCGCACGGCAACGTGCCGTTCCACCGCAGTGAGCTGAATGCCCTCGACTACATCTGCGAGCAATTCGCCACGTTTTTGAGCAAGAAGCCGATCGTTTTGAGCGCAGACGTGGTGCTTTCGCGCGTGTAGCGCGCGCCTCCGCCCCGTCTCGGCTACTCTCCTCCCGTCATGGCGGACCGACCCAGACGCGAGCGCCTGCTCACGTTCCTCCTCCTCCCAGCGATCGTGCTGGCAGTCCTGGTCTTGGCCGGCGTGATGTTCCGCTCCAGCTTTCAGCTCGAGAAGCTGCGCGAGCAATCGGTGATCGAGGCCACGCTGCTGCTCGCGAACGAAAAGGCCGATCGCTTGGACAAGCGCATCATCGAGCAGGACAACGTGGTCCGCTCCGTGATCGACATCCGCGAACGCGAGGGGTTCGGCGCAAAATGGCTGGAGTCCGCAGCGCTTCAGACGCCCACCGTGCGCGCGGTGCTGCTGCTCGACCTGAGCTCGCCGCAGCGGGACGTGGTGGCCGTGGCCTCGCGCGCTCCAGGGCCCGAACACGAACGCTTCACGCACCTGCTCGTGCACGCCATGCTCGGCGAGATGAAGCTCGAGCGCACGCCGGTCGAGGAGCTCCGGCACATCCACAAGAGCGTACGCGGTCAAGCCTACCTGCTCAGCCATTGGGAGCAGTTGCAGGGCGGCCGGCACTACTTGGTCGTGGTCTGGCACGACGTGCCGCGCATCGTTCACGACGTGTTCCCGGCATTGTATGCGGACGCTCAGCAGAGCCGTGTCAATGTGGTCGACGGCGAGGGGCGCATCGTGTTCGGTCCGCCACTGAGCCGCGGCGGGCTGACTCTCGGTCGACCTTTCGAGACGACGCTGTACAAGTGGACGCTGAACGTGACCATGACCTCGGCCGAGGAGTTGGCGGCGGCGGTCGCGCGCCGGCGCGTGCTGGAGATGGTGCTGGTCGGTCTGTCGGGGATCGTGGTGATCGCGGGCTTGTTCGTGATCTTGGTCGCGGCCGAACGAGAGCGAAAACTGTCGAATCTGAAGAGTGACTTCGTGGCCAACGTGTCACACGAGCTGAAGACACCGCTCTCGTTGGTGCGCATGTTCGGAGAGCTGCTCCAGAGCGGACGCGTCGAGAACGACGAAAAACGTCGGCAATACTTGCAGATCATCGTCAGTGAGAGCGAGCGTTTGGGCGCCTTGATCGAGAACGTGCTCGACTTCGCCAAGGTCGAGCGCGGCAAGGCTGCGTATGAGTTCAGCTCGGGCCGCGTGGGCGAGGTCGTGTCGCGCGCGGTGGAAGCTTGCCGCGTACGCGCCGAACGCGAACAGGTCGCGCTAGAACTCAGCGTTGCCGATGGGCTGCCGCTCGTCGATCTGGACGAACGCGCGATCGAGATTGCGGTCATCAACCTAGTCGACAACGCGCTCAAATACGCGCCCGACGGCGAGCTCGTCAGCATCGCCGTGCGGCAACACAACGGCAGTATCGAGATCCGTGTCAGCGATCAAGGCTCGGGGATCCCCGCCGAAGATCGCCGGCGCATCTTCGAGCGCTTCGTGCGCGGCAAGACAGCCTTCGGCAAGCAGGTGCGCGGCAGCGGTATCGGCTTGGCCTTGGTCAAGCACATCGCCGAAGCCCACGGCGGCGGCGTGTGGGTGGAAGATGCCTCTCCTCACGGCAGCCTGTTCGTGCTCACGCTTTCGCCGGCCCCGAGACCTCAGCCTCGCCCGTCGCGGACAGCGTCCTGAGACCGCTGCTCGCCCTTCTTCTCGTGCCCAAGCGGGGCTCACTCCGAGACTTCGCCCTCGTCGGTCGCGGACTGCATCTTGAGCAGCTCCTTGTCGCTCAAATACACCGAACTGCCGGAGGAAGTGGCGGGTTCCGGGCGCGCGCTGGGCGGAGCGGGAACTTTGCCGGCTTCGTCGATCTCGCCCACGGCTTCGGCGAGGCTCGGATCTTCCGCGCTGGCTGCGGGCGCGACCCCAGATCCCGGGGGCGCAGCTTCGCTCGTTTGTAGGACAGCGCCGGGCAAGGGTGCTGGCAAAGCAATGGCATCCAGCAGCGGATTGTATTTGGCGACGACCGTCGCAAATTGCTCGCGTTGATCTTTGTTCAGCACCCGCATGCCGTCGAGATTCAGCGTTTCGGGGTCGAAGAACTTGCCGTCGCGCTGTGCGCTGAAATGCAGATGGGGCCCTGTCGAGCGCCCGGTCGAGCCAACGTAGCCGATGGTTTGCAGGCGCTTGACCTTGTCACCGACTTTGATGCCGGCGACGTAGCGCGAGAGGTGTGCATAGCCGGTCTCGATGCCGTTCGCGTGCATCACCTTCAGCAAGTTGCCTGCGGCTCCACCTGGCCCGATGTAGCTCACGGCGCCAGGTGCCGAGGCGCCCACCGGTGTGCCCGAGGGCGCGCCGATGTCGGTGCCCATGTGCGGCATGATCTTGTGCAGGATCGGGTGCATGCGCCGAG
>DATEPG010000534.1:0-9026 GCA_035273265.1 Polyangiaceae bacterium | reverse complement strand
CGGCGGAGGTGAAACCTTGCCGCGCCCGCCGGCGGAGGTGAAACCTTGCCGCGCTCGCCGGCGGAGGTGAAACCTTGCCGCGCCCGCCGGCGGAGGTGAAACCTTGCCGCGCTCGCCGGCGGAGGTGAAACCTTGCCGCGCCCGCCTATGCAACCGTGTCAGACGCAGAGCACGGGTGGTCAGGCGGCCGAGAGTACGAGTCGCCAGACTCGGCGCAGCGGATGCACCGAACATTCGCTTGCTGTGTCGGGCGCATCATGTCTTGCATACTCGTCTTGCGTACTCGCCATTGCTTGGGGGCAATGCGCCTCGCAGCGAAGATTGCCGCGTCACGGCGTTGCCGCGCCTAGCGCGCGAGCGCGTCTGCGACATCCTGATCGAGGACACCGGCGTTGCCCGTGGTGTAGCCCTCTTGTTTTTTGAGGATGCGGCCGTCGCGGCCGATCAGCACGCTGTACGGGGCGCTGGTCTTGGGGTTGTACAGGGCGACGACGCGCGTTTCTTGGTCGAGCAGGATCGGGAACGAGATGCCGAGCTTGGACACGGTCGTTTTGACTTGGGCTACCGAGTCGGGGCCGTCGATCGAGATGCCGAGGATCGTGAAGCCTTGCGCGTGGTGTTTGCGGTAGAGCGCGTCGAGATGGGGCATGCCGGCCAGGCAGGGCTCGCAGAATGTGGCCCAAAAATCCAAGAGCACGACTTCCTTGCCGAGGTGCTCGCTCAAGCGCTCGCTTTTGCCATCCACCGTGGAGAGCTCGAAATCCGGCGGAGCGAGCTGAGCCGACGGGCTCGGGCTCTCGCTGGGCGCCGCCGGGCCCGTGCCGCCGGAGCAACCCGAGGCAAAAACAAGCAAACATGACAGGGCAGTGTGCGCAGTGTGAAGCGAGAAAAGCGCTACGCGAGGCATCACATCTTTTCGAGCAAGGCTTGCACCTGGGCCCAATACTTGGAGGGAGGATCGGAGATCCCCATGGTGATTTGTACGATGGTCATGTCGCGTACGTCGATCAGCATGTTCAGCGGCGTCGCATCCGAGTCGAAATAGGCGCCGAGCTTGAAGCCGGGATCCAAGCCCAGGGGGAACTTCACGGAGTGCGCCGCCAGCGAGCCCCAGTTTTTCAGATCCTGCGGCTGCGCTGGGTAGAACCCATTGTCCTCGAACAGCGTGCCCAAGATCTCCAGACCGCTCGGGCGCAGGCTCGCGTAGACATCCGTGCGCCGCATGTCCTGATACTCGGCACGGCACACGCTGCACCAAACCGCCGACGCATTGATGGCCAGGAGTTTCACGCCGGTGTGGCTGTCGGGATCGTAAAAATCGGAAAGCCGCACGGTCTCGAACTTGGCTGGATCGTAGCCTGCCAGGTCCGGGTGCCTCCAACCCGAGAAGGAGAGGTTCTGAATCGTCGCGCCGCGGCCGGTGCCGTAGGGCCCGGCGGGATACGGAGCCCAGCTGGACGTGGCCTTGACAGCGCCTGCCCCTGCATTGCCTGAAGGTCCCCCGCCATGATCATCGCCGGTATCGCTGCCCGATGCAGGAGCGAGCGGACTGCTCGAGCAGCCAGGCAATGAGCAGGTAGCAGCGAGCAAGAGCGTGGCGATGGCTAGTTTCATGCGAGCTACCTGAAAACCGAGTACTATCGAGCACGGTAGCCCCGTGGACCGCCCCGTCAAGAGCTCGACATTTTCTCGAATGGTTTCAGGCCTCGTCTCAACGCCGCGGCTCGCTCGGCAAGCTCAGCGAGGATCGCGCGCAGCGGGGCTGGGCTTTTTGGCAAGCTTCGGCGGCTTGGTCTTGGGCGGCTTGGTCTTCGGCGGCTGCGCGAAGAGCGAGTGCCTGCGTGAGGACTGCCAAACGTCGGTACTCGAAGGAACCGTCGCGGGCAGCGCAGCGAGCCCCGCTGCGCCCGGCCGGGCCGGCGCCTCCGGTTCCATCCCGGGCAGTCAGAAGTGCAGCTCGAATTCCGAATGCCGAGCAGACCAAGCAGATCGAGGGCGAGCGTGCGTCGAGGGCACGTGCCGCCTCGCCTGCAGCTCGCATTTCGACTGCCAAGGCTTGGGCAAGTGCAGCAGCGCGTTGGATGCGGAAGGCTTATCGGGTCACTTCTGCGACCCAGGGCAAACCCAAAAGCCCGGCCAGTTTTACACTCGCTGTGCCGCGGGAACCGAGTGCGACGCCGCCAATGCCTTTTTCTGCGTCGGCGCGGGCGCGGGGGATCTCGATGCGTACTGCACGACGGATTGTACGAACGACACGAGTTGCGCGCCCGGTTACGCCTGTACCCCGCTGGTGCGCCCACCTTGCCAAGACATCTGTGACCTCCAGGGCAACCCCAAAGACCGCCAGTGCGTCCCGAGCGACCAAATCGGTGTGGGCAAGCCGTTTCAATGCGGCGAGCGCGGCGTGACGCGGAACGCCTGCAGGCCGCGCAAGTTCTGCAGCCCGTGCGAAAGCGACGCGGACTGCCTGGCGGTCGGCAATCAGATTTGCGCCAAAGACGAGAGCGGCACGAAGATCTGCACGCAGCTCTGTGATTTGAAACATCCCTCGTGCCCTTGGGGAACCGCGGCCAAATGCGGCGTTTGGGACGCTGACTTGAAGCAGGCCACGTGTGCGCATCGCTTCGGTCAATGCAGGGGCAGCGGCAAGAGCTGTGAGCCGTGCCTGCAGGATTCGGACTGCGGCGCGCAAGGCGTCTGCACCGGCTCGAACTTCACGGGCGAGCGTTGGTGTGTCGACTTCACCGTGAGCTGCGGCTGCGACGCCGCCGCTGATTCGAACGGGATCTGTACCGGCGGCGGCTGTCCCGAGAGCCCGAGCGGTCTCAGCCTGATGTGCGTCGATTCGACGCCGAACACGCCGAACAGCGCTTACTGCAACGGTGCCAACAGCGCGACTGCGCTCGGTTCGTCGCCCCAAACGGGCTGCTGGCCGGCGAACTAACATCGAGGTGTCGAGAGACGCCACTGATGTAGGTGAACGTCCGTAGGTGAACGTCCTCCTGCACTGGCGAACGCTTGGCCGGACAGGATTGCATCATCCCGCTCGGTGCGTCGTCTAAAGACCGAGGACGACGGGTGGGGACAGTGGAACATGCGCGCCGGGTTTCATCCACGGAGCGACCTGCTGTACACTGCCGCCGCCGTCGCTTTTGACAATCGTCGGATGAAGGGAACGCGCCGAACCGCATGGTGGTGGTGGGTTGCGTCCCGGACACGCTAAGGAGTCCTTCGCATGAACTTGAAAAGTCGCTTGAAACCGTTCACCGCTGTCGCATTCACCGCACTCGCCCTTTCGACCGTGGTCGCCGGTTGTAGCGATCTGAAAGACGCCCAAGACGCCGCTTGCTGCAAGGAGTTCGAAGCTGGGGCGGACATGACTAATGTCGACTTCGGCGTCGACGTCAGCATCAAAGGCACTTTCTCCGCGTACGCCTCGGCGGCGTCGGACCTCTCGGCCGTGGGCACCGGGGCGATCTCGGACGTGACCACCGCTTGTCGCAACATCGCCCTGGATTTGGGCGCCGATCCCGCAGACCCCAAGGTTGCCTCGGTGACGGGCACCGCCGCGCTCACGGCTTGGTGTGAACTCGCCGCTGGTCAGATCAACTTGAAGCTCGGAGCCAAGGGCACGCTCGCAACCGGCATCGCCGCCAACTTCGAGCCGCCGAAGTGCAGCGCGTCGCTGAGCGCGACCGCCAACTGCCAAGCATCCTGCAGCGCCAATGCCAAGTGCGACATCAAAGCCAATCCGCCGAAGTGCGAAGGCGGCACCTTGTCCGTGGAGTGCAGCGGTGGCTGTACCGCCGAAGGCAAGGCTGAGTTGTCATGCACGGGTAGCTGCTCGGGCAGCTGCAGCGGTGGTTGCACGGCAAAAGCGGGCGCCACGGTCAACTGCCAGGGCAAGTGCGACGGGACTTGCAGTGCCGGCGCCGGCGGCAACGAGACCGGCATCCAAGCCGACGGCAGCTGCAAGGGCAAGTGCGATGGCACCTGCACCCTGGAAGCGGGCGCCAAGGTCGAGTGCGAAGGCACCTGCGACGGCAAGTGCGACGCGAAGTGCTCGGGCACTGCCGAGGTCAAAGCCAAGTGCGACGGCAAGTGCGACGCCGACTACACTCCTCTCAAGTGCGAGGGCGGCACGCTCGAGGGCGGCTGTGAAGTCGACGCGAGCTGCCAGGGCAGCTGCAACGCCAGCGCCAGCGCCAAGGCCGAGTGCACGCCGCCGAGCGTGTCCGTCACTGCCACCGTCAAAGGCGGCTTGAGCGCGGACGCTCAGCTGCAGTACCAAACGGCGATTGCCTCGCTCGAGGCGAACCTGCCGAACGTCCTCATCGTGCTGCAAGCACGTGGCGAAGCGTTCACGGCCAGCATCGGCGGCGCGCTCAAGGCCACCGGGACCCTCGCCGCGAGCGGTAAGCTCGGCGCCAAGGGCGCAGTTTGCGGCCTGCTGATCGGCGACACCATCGTCACAGCGTCGGAAAACTTCACCAAGGCGCTCAGCGCTGCCGGCACCGTCACCGCCGCCGTCTCGCTCAATAAGTAATCCGGGTCGACCGTTCACGACGGCACGCTCCCACGCGGGGGCGTGCCGTTCGTGTTTTGTAGCTCTGAACGCGCTGTCCCATTCCGAGACAGACCCTTCCTCCTCAAGTTCGGTGCGCGTCGGCCGTTCCCAGCAGACGGAGAAATGTCTGTCGCTCAAGATCTCGGATCGCGCCAGGTATTGGACGGCAAGTACTCGCTGCTCCGCGCCATCGGCAGCGGTGCGAGCGGCACGGTTTACGAGGCCGAGCACCTCGTGGTGGGTAAGTTCGTCGCGATCAAAGTGATGAACCGCGAGGCCGTCGCCGACCCCGCTCAGCGCGATCAATTCGTGACCGAGGCCCGCGCTGCGGCCCGCATCGCCCACGCCAACGTAGTCGACATTCACGATCTGGGAGTGACGCCCGATGGCGTGCCCTACCTCGTGATGGAGCTCCTGCGCGGCGAAACTCTGGACGATATCGTGGACGCGCGCGGCGCGATGCCGACGCAGTACGCTTGCGAACTCATGTTGCAGGTCTTGGCGGCGCTGTCCGCTGCACATGCCCAAGGCCTTCTGCACTGTGATCTCAAGCCCGCCAACGTCATGATCATTCATCCGCGCCCGGATCGCCCGCACGTCAAGGTGCTGGATTTCGGCATTGCGCGGCGAATGCGCGAAGCGGACGGCAGCGCGGCCAAGGGCTCGGGCGGCACGCCCATGTTCATGTCGCCGGAACAGGCCCGCGGCCAAGCCGTCGATGCCCGCAGCGACATCTACTCGGCCTCCGCCATGCTCTACACCATGCTCGCAGGACGTGCTCCGTTCGAAGGCAAGACCGCCGACGCCGTCTTGAAGCGAGTGGTCGCTGGCGACTTCACGCCACTATGCCGGGTCAATCCGCAGGTGCCAAAGTTGCTTGCCACGATCGTCGAGCGCGGTCTGGCTCTCGAGCCGCGCCGGCGCATCGATAGCGCCGAAGAGTACGCCGAGCTCTTGCATCCGTTCATCGGCAGCGCGACGCACGCGATCTCGCTCGGCCCGCAGCGCCGTTTGTCTAGCGATCCAATTGCGCTCATGCCGGTGCAACGCGCGATCAAAATCCAAGAGACGCTCACGCCCGAATTCGCGCCGCACGAGTCTTCGGTCATGCCGATCCGCGTCGCCTCGTATACGCGGGGCGTGACGGACTCGTTACTGGTCGCGCCACGCATCCCGCGTCCCGCCAACTCACCGCGCTTGGAAGTCGGCAAGGATTTCATGCCCAGCCAAGGCGAGCCGGGCTGGGAGGAAGCCGAGGCACGTCGACTTTCGACGCGCGTCCCGCAGCGGCACCGCGCCGAGCGCAGTCCCTGGCCTGCGCTACTCGCGACGGGCATCGGCTTCGCCCTGGGCGTGGCCATCGCCTGGCTGAGCGGCGCGATCTAGGGGACGGCCCACGAAAGCGAGACCTGTCGGGCTTTTCACGGGCACGCCGGTAATCGACCGGCCCGAGTTTGACAGATCGCGGGTTCGGCTCTACGCCCCTCCCGCCATGACGGAACCAGTGATCGCTGCGCGCGAAATCGGCCCGGATGATCCAGTGCCGGGGGCCAAACACGTCATCTTGGTGATGAGTGGCAAGGGCGGCGTCGGCAAGAGCACCGTCGCCTCCAACCTGGCCCTCGCACTGTCGCGCATGGGGCACGCGGTGGGCCTGCTGGACGCCGACATTTACGGGCCGAGCATCCCGACCATGTTTGGCATCACCGGCCAGCCAATGAGCGACGGCAAGCAGATTCAGCCGCTGGAACGCTTCGGGATCAAGCTGATGAGCATCGGCTTCTTGCTGGAGGATCCGAAGGCAGCGGTCGTCTGGCGCGGCCCGATGCTGCACGGCGCTCTGCTGCAATTCCTGAAAGACGTGAATTGGGGCAAGCTCGATTTCTTGCTGCTCGACCTGCCCCCGGGGACCGGCGACGTCTCCCTCACGCTCTCGCAAAAAGTGCGCAGCACGGGCGCCGTAATCGTCACCACGCCTCAAGAAGTGGCGCTGCAGGACGTCTATAAATCCGTCTCGATGGCCCAAAAGGTGGGCATCCCCCTGCTCGGCGTCGTCGAAAACGAGAGCTTCTTCATCTGTGACGGCTGCGACAAGCGGCACGAGCTGTTCGGCAGCGGGGGCGGCCAAAGCGTCGCTGATTTCGCAAAAGCGCCGTTGCTGGGCCAAATTCCGCTCCACCCGTCGGTTCGCCAATGGGGCGACGCCGGGACGCCCGTGGTTCAAGCCGCTCCAGAGTCGGAAACCGCCCGTGCTTTCGTGGCCGTGGCCACGAAACTCGTGGAAAACCTGGGCCAGAGCGAGCCGGAGGCCGAACTTTTGATCGATCGCAGCGGCGGTGTAAACCGACGCCTGCCCATTGCGCGCTGAACGGAGCTGCAGCGCTCACCACGACGAGAAACGAATCGGCCGCCTGCGAAGATTGGCAGGCGGCTGCAAGAGAGATATAGGGCTCTCGACCCCCCCGCCATGACGTCCACCGACACCATTTCAAGCGACGCACCGTCCACTCCCAGCGCCGTGAGCGACAGCACCGAATTGCTCGTCACCTCTGACGCTTCCACCCCCTCTCCGGCCCCGAGCGCCGCGAGCGAAAGCGCGCCCGCCGCAGCCGACGCGAACGCCAGCAGCGTCGAAGCTGCGAGCGAGAGCGAAGGCGGTGAGAGTGAAGGCGGCGACTCAGGCGACGAGAGTGAGGGCGGCGAGGGCGCGGAAGGTGAGAGCGCGGAAGCTGGAAGCGCAACCGGTCCGGCTTCGGGCGACAAGCAGAAGAAGAAGCGCCGTCGCAAGAAGAAGCGACCAGGCGCAGCCGCAGCCGGAGGTGAAGCACGCGACGGCGCAGCGCCTCGCCCGCAACACCATCGCGCCAGCGACCGCGCACCGTTTCACACCGGCGAAGAGGTGTTCGGCAAAGTGACCGCAGTTCTCGAAACTGCGATCATGGTCGACCTGTCGGGCAAGGCCTTGGCCATCTTCGATCGCAACGAGATGGAACCCGATGACTTGGTCCCCGCCGTCGGTGATCGCTTCGTCGCGCGCATCCACAACGATGGCGTACGCGGCGGACTGGTCGTGCTCACGCGCAAGCCGCTGCGCGAAGAAGAGTCCAAGCCCAAGGTGGAGCAGGCCGCCAAAGACGGCTCCTTGGTTTCCGGTCTGATCACCGGCGTGATCAAGGGCGGCGTCGAGGTCGATATCGACGGCTTGCGCGCGTTCGCTCCCGCGTCCGGGATGGACTTGCACCCGGCCAACGCGAACTTCGCGGTGCTGGTTGGGCAGCGCGTCGAGTTCAAGGTCGTGCAGTACGAAAAGGGCGGCCGTGATGTCGTCGTTTCGCGCCGCCCGATGCTCGAGGCTGAAGCGCACGAGCGACGCAAGCACGCCATCACTTTGCTCCAAGAGGGCCAAGTGATGAACGGCGTCGTACGTACGGTCGTCGAGTGGGGCGCGTTCGTCGCCTTACCCGAGGCCGAAAACCTAGAAGGCCTGGTGCACGCCTCCGAAGCCAGCCACGACACGCGCGTCCCGTTGACCGAGCTGTTTCGCGCAGGCGATCGGATCGAAGTCAAAATCACCAAGATCGACGAGCGCGGGAAGATTTGGCTCAGCCGCAAGGCGCTGGTCGAGGACCCCTGGGCCGTCGCCAAGCAGAAGTACGCGCAAGGCTCGCAGCACAAAGGCAAAGTCTCGCGGCTCGAAAAGTTCGGCGCCTTCGTCGAGCTGGAACCGGGCATCGACGGACTGCTTCACCTTTCGGATCTGTCGCTGGAGCGCATCGAGCACCCAGAGGCCGTGCTGAAGCTCGAGCAAGAGGTCGAGGTGCTCGTGCATCATTTCGACCCGCGCTCGAAGAAGCTCACCTTCCACCTGGCGCCGAAGCCGGAGCACGCCAACGAGGCGCCGCAGAAGATCATCCGCAACGCGCTGGTCAAGGCCGAGGTGATCAAAGGTGAGGCTGCTGGCGTGCTCGTGCGCTTGATGGGCGTCACCGGACGCGCGGCGCGCGGCTTCATCCCCGGCGCTCAGACCGGTACCGCGCGCGGTACCGACCTGCGCAAAGTGTTCAAGCCCGGCACCGTGCTGGATCTGAAAGTCGTCGACCTCGACCCGCGCAACGGTGAGCCCAAGCTCAGCCTGCGGGGCTTCAAAGAGGACGAAGAGCGGCGCGCGCACAAAGAGTACCGGGCCAAGCTCAAGGCGGAGGGCGGCTTCGGTACCCTCGGTGATCTACTGAAGGCCCGCCTAGGCGCCAGCGATTCGAAGTAAATGCCCGGGCCCGGCCCGGCCACCAAGCAATTGAAACTGCTGCAGTTTTTCGTCTGCAGCAGGCACCGACGCCGGTTTTTCGGCAGCCGCACGCCGAGCTTTTAGCCAAGCTTCGCGCGAGGGCTGTTGTCTGACCGGGTAGTGCTACTCTACCTTGGACCCAGGCCGCTCACCCACGAGGTTTCCACGCGCGTC
>DATEPG010000533.1:0-23195 GCA_035273265.1 Polyangiaceae bacterium | reverse complement strand
GCGCGGATCACTTGCTCGCCCGCCTTAGCTGACTCGGCGGTTGGGGTGACGATTTTTGTGGACAGGTTTTTGGCGTCCGGTGTTGCCATCGATGGGAGTCGGATGGGGTTGTGGTTGTTGCTGGGGCCACGTTTTGGGAGGTGGGGCTTGCACGGGCTTGGACGACTTCGGAGGCATTTTATCGGTGAAACCAGCGTTGGTTGGGCAATGTGAAGCTCGAAATAACGCATGGTAGAGAGAAGTGATGGGCGACCAATATCGATGGGTGGGGTTGGGGAATTCGCAGCTCTTGGCGGGATTGTCGGAGCTGGTTCGGCAGAGCAACGGGCTGACCGCGCAGTTGCTCGCACACTTGGTGGAACTCGAAGAGCGCCAACTGCATCTGGAGTTGGGGTTTTCGTCGCTCTTTGCCTACTGCGTGGAAGCCTTGGGAATGAGTGAAGGCACGGCTGGGCGCCGCGTTGCGGCGGCGCGTGTGTGCCGGCGATTTCCGGAAGTGTTCGAGCAGGTGAGTCGCGGCGAGTTGCACTTGTGTGCTTTGTGCGCGCTCGCGCCGCACTTGAGCGCTGACAACGCGGGTGAGCTCTTCGTGGCGTGCCGGGGCAAGACTCGGCGACAGATCGAGGAATTGCTCGCTGCGCGGTTTCCGCGGCCGGATGTGCGAGAGCAGATCCGGCGTTTGCCAGCGCGCGCTCACGTACCGGTGGTACCCGTGGCAGCGGTCGAGCAAGCTTCGCCATCGTTGCGATCGAGCGCTTCGGTTTTCCCGGCGGCGAATTCAGAAGCTCCGGCATTCGTGCCGAATTTTGCACCCATGCCGGTTGGGGCCCCTGCGATTGCCGATGCGCGCCGGCGTGCTCGCGAACTCGAGCCGCTTTCAGCGGAGCGCTTCGGAGTGCATTTCACGGCCGACGCGGAGTTGCGCGAGCTGATCGAACGCGCGCGTGAGCTCGCCAGCCATCGGCTGCCGAAGGGCGAGCTCGCGGGTTTGATGAAGCTCGCACTGGCAAGCTTCGTGCGACAGGAGGAAAAGCGTCGCTTCGGGATTGGTTCAAGGCCACGGCGAGCCAAGTCGGAGGCGAAGCCGGTGCGCACTGCTGAACGCGCAGCTCCGCCAGGTGGAGTTTCATCCGCAGCGGCAATCGCAGCTCAGAGCCGAGAGAGCCGAGAGAGCCGAGAGAGCCGAGAGAGCCGATTGGTAAACGTGGGCGTTACCTAGCCGTGGCAGTGCGGCGAGAAGCTCACCATCGCGACCAGGGACGATGCGCGTTCGTTTCGGCGGACGGTCGGCGCTGTGATGGCCAGGCATTTCTCGAGTTCGATCACGTCGAGCCCTTTGCACGGTTCGGCGCGGCCGATGTTCGGAACATTCGCTTGCTGTGTAGGGCGCACAATTTGTTGCATGCTCGAAGCTGCTTCGGCGCGTTGCACGTTGCCGCGAAAATAGCCGCGAGTAAGCTTGCCCGTTCTTGCGGCGATCGAGGTCGAGTGGAGCTTTGAGCGTTCTTGGTGCACGTCGTCAGCGCACTCCGAGGTGGCGAACGGGCTTCGGAGTGACCCAGCCAGGTCAGTGAGATTCAGCGTCGGCCATCCAACGGATCAAGCGCTGGCACGATCGGCGGCGCGGCGCCTTTGTTTTTGCTGGCGCCCAACTTGGGCTGCACCTTGCTCACTGCCACTTTGCTTGAGCTCGAGGTAGCGGGGGGCGCTGTGGCTGTGGCCACCGCTGTGGGCGTGGCTGTGGCTAGCGCAGATGCCGCCAGTTGGGGCTCTACGACGGGCGGGGTTGGCGCAGCAGCGATCGGTTGACTCGATGCAGGCTCGGCGACCGAGACGAGCACGGGGTTCTTGCGGGTCAGGATGAGCAACGCACCCGCGATCAGCAAGCCGATCAGGCAGAGCACGACGAACAGCGCGGTGCGCGATTTTTTGCCCTCGTTGGAGGCCCCGAAGCTGGTACTGGTGCCTGTACCCGCACCGGCCGACACTGCACCGACGACCGCAGGCGGCGCGCTCGGGTGGCCCGCTGCGCCCAGCACGCGTGCGATGCGCTCGGCGGAGCGCTGCGCGGCGGAGAGACCGAAGGGCGCCAGCGCGAACGCGAGCTCGGCCACGTTGCGAAAGCGACGCTCGCGGTCCTTTTCCAAGCAACGCAAGATCACTTGTTGCAGGACCTGCGGCAGATCCGGGCGAAATTCCTGGATCGGATGCGGAGGGTCTTGCAAAATCCTGCTGCACAGCTGGGGCATGGTTTCGGCGTCGAAGGGCACGCGACCGGTCAGGCTTTCGTACAGGATCACGCCCAGTGCCCAGATGTCCGTGCGCATGTCCACGTTGCGGGACGAGCTCATCTGCTCCGGCGACATGTAGAGCGGTGAGCCCATCACCGTGCTGGTTTTGGTCATGCCGAACTCGGGCGCCGCACCGGGCATGGTCAGCTTGGAGATCCCGAAGTCCAACACCTTGACGCAGGCGCTGCCGTCGACCCGATGAGTGACGAACAAGTTTGCGGGCTTGAGATCTCGGTGCACGATGCCGAGCGCGTGCGCCTCGGCGATCGCCTCACAGGCCTGCAGCAAAAACTCGATCGCCTCCGGAACGGGCATGGCGCCTTTGCGGCGCACCCACGCGGCGAGGTCTTCCCCGTGCAGGTACTCCATGACCATGTACGGCGAACCGCTCTCGAGGGTGCCCACGTCCGCAACTCGCGCCACGTGCTCGCTCTTGATTTTGACCGCGGCCCGCGCCTCACGCGCGAAACGCTCCACGGCCTCTGGATTCGCGAGCGCATCCGGGAGCAAGAACTTCAGAGCGACACGCTCGTCGAGCTGCAGATGGGTCGCGGCCACGACCACGCCCATCCCGCCCCGGCCGAGCACGCGCTCGATCCGGAACTTTCCAGCCAAAATCTGGCCTTCGTGAACCTCGTTCGACATTCTCGTGCCGGCTCTGATCTGCTTATGACTTAGCAGAGCAGGGCGCCGCCTGATAGTGTACCCACGAGGCTAACCGTTGAGCGTCGATCCCATCCACCTCGCTGATTTCCCAATCTTTTCCCTGCTGGATGACGAACAGCGCGCGCTTTTGGCGGCCAGGCTGGACACGATCACCGAGCCTGCCGGAAAATCGATGTTCATGTACGGCGATCCCGGCGATTCCGGGTACATCGTGCGGCGTGGAGTCGTAGAAATTTACTCCAAGAACGATACGGGGGAGCGCCTCGTGCTGGAGACCGCGCGCGTCGGTGATTTCTTCGGCGAGATCTCGCTGCTCGACGGGGGCCCGCGCACGGCCTCGGCGGTGGTGATTGAAGATCTGGAGGCGATCCTGGTCGACCGCGAGGACCTCGAAGAGTTCTTGCGCATCTGTCCTTCGGCCGCCATCAACTTGCTCGCCGCCAGCGGACGGCGCATCCGCGAAACAGCGAAGCTGCTCCGACACAGCGTCTCGCGCGACATCAACGAAGACATCGAAGACAAGCGCACCCGAGTGATGAAGATCGCCGACTGGATTTCCGGATTCAGCGGCAGCCTGGAATTCCTGTTCATCCACCTAGGTTTGTTCTTCATCTGGATCGTGCTCAACGTGGGACCGCTCGCGCGCACCGGGTTCGGCAACTTCGACCCCTTCCCGTTCGGTCTACTGACGATGGTGGTCTCGCTCGAGGCCATCATCTTGTCGGTGTTCGTGCTGCTCAGCCAAAATCGCCAAGTCGCCCGCGACCGCGTACGCAACGACATCGAGTACCAGGTGAACCTGAAAGCCGAACTCGAGATCGGCCACCTGCACGAGAAGGTCGATCACTTCCACCAAGAAGTGATGCGCCGGCTGTCGGTGCTCGAGAAGGCGTCCCTTCCGCCAACCCGACCTTGAGTGAGTGTCCGCTCAGGCGACTCGAGCCCAGCCTTTGGAATTGCCCGTGGTCGATCCGACGAGCTCGACGAGCTGTGCATCGGACAGTTTCGCGTTCGACTCGAACGCGACGCTCAATGCGGCAAAGGCGCTCACATCGCCGAGTAAAATCGCTCCGACTAGGCGCCGGTCTCGAAGGGCAACCCTCTTGTACTGGCCGCGACCGGGATCTCGCTGCTCGGTCAGTTGCTCGTCGGCTGCTGCCGCGTGAATGTTACCGATCGATGCCACGTTCACGCCCATCACCTTCATTTTTACGCCACTTTGACCGTGGTAGCGCGCGCTGGGATCGCTCGCCACGAGCTGCGCGGCGATCACTCGGGCCTGCTCGATAATGGCATCCTTCGAACCGTGGATTCGGTCGCGAAGCTGAGCACACTCGCCCAACGCATGGATGTTGCAATCGTCGAGCGAGCGCAGCTGGTTGTCGACGGCGATCCCTCGTTCCACGGTGAGGCCACACTGATAGGCAAGCCAGGTGTTCGGGATCAGCCCGGTCGACAGGACGACCAGCTCGCAGCCGAGGCTCGAGCCGTCCGAAAGCACCAACCCCCTGACGTGCTGTTGACCGGTGAGTGAACGGACGGCCCGGTTCAAATGCACCCGAATACCTGCGCGCTCGACCAGGCGTTGCACGACCTGCCCCGCATACGGATCGAGGTGTTGATTCAGGAGATGCGCACCGCTGTGGATCAGATGCACTTCGCAGCCATTACCCGCCAAACCCCGCGCGGCTTCCAGCGCGAGCAAGCCACCACCGATTACGGCGACGCTGCGAGACTCAGCAGCCAGAGCCATGATCGTGCTGCAGTCGGCGAGCGTGCGGAAGCTCGTGACCCCCGCTAGGCGCTGCCCGTTCGGATCGAAGAGATTCTCGAGCGGAGGGAAATACGGACTGCTGCCGGTTGCAAACACTAGCTTGTCATAGTGCTCCGCAATGCCTGCAGGCCCGTACACCGTGCGCGCCGCTCGACTGACGATGAGCGCCCGTTGCCCGACGTACAGCTGGATTTGATTTTCGTGGTACCAGGCGAAGCTACGCAGCACGATCTCGCTCTCGTCCTGCGAGCCATTCATTACGTCCGCCAGCTGCATGCGATCGTAACTGCCACTCGCCTCGTCGCTGAAGATGGTGATCTTGAAGCGATCGGCCCCGCCGCGAGCCAGGAGCTCCTCCACCACTCGGGCACCTGCCATCCCATTGCCGATGACTACCAAGCGCTGTTTAGGCATGCTTGTCTCCTTTGCCGCGCGCGGAACGCAACTAGTCGCAATCTGCCTGGGTCCGATGGCTGAGTCAGAACCCCCTGCCCGGCAGGGAGTCGCTGAAACATCCACGGACGAGCATCCCCCGGGGCCTGTTTCGCCGGCGTGTCGCACCGGAAATGGGAGCAGCAGGCACTTCATCAGGCCCGCCCCGCGGACGCCTGCCAAGCCGCCCTCAGCTAGACCGGCCAGTCGCCCGCACGAACCAACGGGTTTTGTGGTCGCGGGGGAATAACCCTGGATTCCACCGGTTCATCGCGTGCCGGGCATCCCGGTACTTTCGGACACACGAGTTGACAGCGATCATGCCCCCGCTAGGATGCCGCGGCCTTCGGCCGGAAACATTGCTGGTCGGGGTGTTTTCACGCATTTTTCCCCGTTAAATCGGGGTTTTTGAACGGAGGTCGGATGGCTACCGACGTCATGATCCAGGCGAATGGGCTGACTAAGCGATTTGGGGTCGTGCGCGCCCTGGATAAAGTAAATTTCGAAGTGAAGCGCGGCGAAGTCGTGGGCTTCCTGGGGCCGAACGGCGCCGGCAAGTCGACCACGATGCGCATCTTGACGTGCTTCATCTCGCCGAGCACCGGCTCGGCGACGGTGAACTCGCACGACGTGTTCGACAACCCGCTCGAGGTGCGCCGGTCCATCGGCTACCTGCCGCAGCGCGCTCCCCTGTACACGGACATGACCGTCTGGGAGTACTTGAAGTTCGCGGCCGAAATTCGCGGGCTCGACGAGAGCACCTTCAAGAAGCGCCTGAAGAAAGTGGTCGAAGTTTGTGGCCTGGCACAATCGCTCGGCAAGGACATCTCCACGCTGTCGCATGGTTATCGCCAGCGCGTCGGCCTCGGCCAGGCCCTGATTCACGATCCGCCGATCCTGATCTTGGACGAGCCGACCAGCGATCTCGATCCCAACGAGAAAGCCGAAGTGCTCCGCTACATCAAGGAGATCGGCAAAGATCGCACGATTTTGCTGTCGACTCACAACTTGGCCGAGGTGGAAGAGGCCTGCGCGCGCGCCATCATCGTGAGCAAAGGGCGCGTCGTGGCGGACGGCCCGCTGGACGAGATCCGCGGCAAGACCGGCCGCGTGCGCTACGTGGTCACGATCGACGAGCAGCGCGCCGAAGCCGGCAACAAGCCCCCCGCCCCTGCACAAGCGCAAGAAGCGCTGCAGCGCCTGGGTGGTGTAAAAACCGTGCGAGAGCTGCCGACCGACGAGAAAGCGCACAAGTTCGAGCTGAGCGGCGCTCAGGACTCGGACATTCGCGCCGAGATCTTCCGGCTGATGGTAGCCAAGGGTTGGACCCTGCTCGAGCTGCGGCGCGACGCGCAGAGCCTCGACGTGGTGTTCCGCGACCTGACGCGCGGGGACGAGAAGCTCGACCGCGGCGCCAACTGGACGGCCGCCGATGAAGACGATGCGGAGGACGAAGAGTCCAGCGCGGACGACGAGGACGACGAAGAGTCGGACGAAGACGATGCGGAAGATGAAGAAGTGGACGCCAAGTCCAAGGGAAAGAGCTGAGCCATGTCTCCGATGCTAATCATCGCCAAGCGCGAATTTCGCTCTTATTTCGACTCCCCGATTGCGTACATCGTGATCTGCCTGAGCTTCTTTGCGCTCGGCTTGATGTTCTTCTTCCTGAACGGCGGCTTTTGGCAGCTAGACCGCGCTTCAATCGCGCGCTTGTTCGAGTCGACGCCGATGGGACTGTCGTTCTTGGTCGTACCCGTGGTGACGATGCGTTTGCTCGCC
Source organism: Polyangiaceae bacterium (assembly GCA_035273265.1). Taxonomy (GTDB): domain Bacteria; phylum Myxococcota_A; class Polyangia; order Polyangiales; family Polyangiaceae; genus PMG-095. The sequence goes on along the minus strand of DATEPG010000533.1, from coordinate 16,253 downwards.
GAAGAGCGCCGCAGCGGCACCTTGGAAATGCTGATCACGCTGCCGGTCAAAGACAGTGACGTAGTGATTGGCAAGTACCTGGGCGCCCTCGGCCTGGTCTTGGTGCTGGTTTTGTCGACGCTGGCGTACCCGCTGGTGATGTTCAAATTCCCTTGGAATTTGGGCCCGCTCGACGGCGGTCCGGTGGCGAGTGGCTATCTCGGCATGGTGCTGTTCAGCGGCGCGGCCGTGGCTATCGGCCTTTTGATTAGCGCAATGACCGAGAGCCAAGCGGTCGCCTTCTTCATCACCTTCTTCGTCCTGGGCGCGCTCTGGCTGTTCGGCGATCTCGCTGGCAGGGCCTCTGCCTCGGGCTATCCGGCGGTCGCTGCGCTTCTCAATTACGTCAGCTTCCAGTCGCGCCTGAACAACTTCTGGCGTGGCCTCGTCGACTCACGCGACGTGGTCTTTTTCCTTTCGGCCACCGTGCTTTCTCTGATGGTGGCATTCCGGGCGCTCGAGCGCCGAAAGTGGGCATGAGTCATGGCTACTCAAGAACATCGCCGTAAAGCGGCCGCACAGACCGGCCTGTACGTCGTAGTCATCGCCGCGATCGCAGTCGTGGCCAACCTCCTGGGCGCCAAAGCCTACAAGCGCTGGGACACCACCCAGGCCGAACGCTATACGTTGTCCGCCGGTAGCGGTCGCTTGATCCGCGGCTTGAACAGCCCGATTCAGGTCGACGCCTACGTCAAGACGGGCTTGCCCCAGCTCGACGCGTTCGTGAGAGATTTGACCGATCTACTCAAGGAGTACGAGCGGGCCGGCGGGGGCAAGTTCAAATTCACGATCATCGAGCCGAACACGGATGAGCTGCGCGCCCAGGCCAAAGAAGCCGGGTTGACGGAGACGCCCTTCGGAGAAGCCAATCAGACCGGCGAGGACCAGGCCTCGATTACGCAGGGCTACATGGGCCTCGTGCTCAAGTACGGCAGCGAAAAAACGGTCATCCCGCAGATCATGCAGGCAGAGGGCCTCGAGTTCTGGATCACCAACAAGATCCGTGAAATTCGCGACAAGGCCGAGAACATCAAGCATCGCATTGGCGTCGTCACCGGCAAGGACGAGTTCAAGCTGACCGATGCGAACTTGGTGCCGAAGCAGGGCAAGGGCGGCGCTGGCCCGACCATGCAAGGCATCATCGAGCAAGCATTCCCCTTCTACAAGATCGAGGAAGTGGATCTAAAGGGCGGCGAAAACGCGATCGACAAAGAGCTCGTCGGTCTGATCATCACCCAGCCGCAGAAAGATTACGACGAGAAGGAGCTGCGCCGAATCGACGAGTTCTTGATGCTCGGCAGCAAAGCGCTGGTCGTTTACGCCTCGGCCGTGACGATGAAGGCGAACGACGCGACGATGAGCGCGACCTTGAGCCTGCACGGCCTGGACAAGCTGCTCCCGGGCTACGGCATCAAGATGAACAAGGACGCCGTGTTCGATCACGGCGCGCAGTTCCGCATCGGCATGCCACTCCAAGGCGGCGGCTTCACCTACATCCGTCACCCGGGCATCGCGCACGTGGTCAGTGACTCGCGCTTGGACGGCGAAAACGACAAACTGCTCGATACCTCGTTCGCCGGCTTCTTCCGCATGGAAGAGGCGATCTTCCCGTTCCCTTCCAGCCTCACGCTCGACAAATCGAAGCAACCGGCCGACGTCAAGGTCTCGGCGGTCGCGCGCACCACGCCGGCAACCAGCGTGGCCACCTCCGACACCGTCGACATGAAGCTGCGCGAGAACTGGGAGCCCAAGCCTCCGCAAGAGCAACGCATCATCGCCGCACTCGCGGTCGGCAAGCTGAAGAGCGCATTCGCCGGCAATCCGTCCGACACGGTGAAGGTGCCCGAGCGCGCCCCGAGCGAGTCACGCGTGCTGGTCGTCTCGTCCAGCGAGTTCTTGACCAATCCGTTCGCCTACGCTGGCAACGGGCCAGAGCTCGGCGGCCAGTTCCAAATGTTCGGCGCGGTAGGCGGTGACCCACAGCTTCTGATGTTTGCTCAGCCGTACACCAAGTACCTGACCAGCACGATCCTCTCCTTCAAGAATACGCTCGACTGGATGGCCGGTGATTCGGATCTGGTAGCGGCCAGCGCCAAGCTAATCGGCGACCCGGCCCTCACCTACTCGAACATCTCCAGGCCGAAGTTCAAAGCGGGCGACGATCCGGCTGAAGCCAAGCGCAAAGACGAGGAATACCGGGGCGCGCGCAAATCGATGCAGTCCAACGTGCAGCTGACGCTTACGCTCGGCGTGCCCTTGCTGTTCGGGGCCTTCGGGCTCTTGCGTTGGCGTCGACGTCAAGCACAGCGCGATCTGCTGAAGATCTGAAGCGAAACGAGAAGAGCAAATGGCACTCAGCACGGAAAACAAACTGTACATCTCGCTCGCTGTGCTCGCCGTCCTGGGCGGCGCGCTGTTCTTGCAAAGCAAGAAGGAGAAGGAAGAGGCCGCTTCGTACACCCTGACCGGGCAAGCGGCGGCCCTGCCGAAACTGGAGCTCTCGGACGACGACATCAAGAAGATCGACAAGATCACGCTGAGCAAACCCGCTGGGGATGCTGGCGCGGCAGTCGATGTCGAACTGACGAAGACGGGTGAAGATTGGAAGCTCACGAAGCCAATCGAAGCCACCGCCAACCAGGCCAATGTCAAATCGTTGCTCGACAACTTGAAGACCCTGAAGGCAACCGAGCTGATCGACGGCACGAAGGCGAGCTACGCCAAGTTCGGAGTCTCGGACGACAAGGCGCTGCACGCCGTGTTCTCCAAGGGCAACGGCGTAGCGCTCGATCTGTACTTCGGTGATAGCGGCGGTCGCGGGCAAATGACGCGCATCGGTGGCAAAGAAGGCGTGTACGCGACCAAGGGCTACTCCAGCTTCTTGTACGCGCGCGACGTCAAAGGCTGGCGCGACATGGCGATCTTGAAGTTCGAAGATCCCGATGTGACGAACGTCAACATCGACAACGCCAACGGCTCCTTCGCGTTCGTCTACGACAAGGGCAAGACGACCAAGCACGAGTTCAAGAAGGGCAAGGACGGTACCGCCGCGCCGATCAAGAACTACGACGAGTCGAAGCTGGTCGACCTGCTCCGTGCGTACAAGGCGCTCAACGCCGACAACTTCGCGGAAAAGGGCAAGACCGAGGCAGACACCGGCCTCGACAAGCCGCTGGCGACCATCCAGTTCACCTTGAAAGACGGTGCCAAACGCCAGGTGCGCGTCGGTGCCACTTCCGAAGGCTCGAGCCGCTGGGTCAAAGTCACCGGCAGCGACGAGATCTGGAGCGTGAGCTCCTGGGCGGTGGAGTGGGCCACCGCCGACGAAAAGAAGTTCCAAAAGGCCGACGACAAGAAGCCCGGCGGGTCGGATGCAGACCATCCAAACGCTCAGCAATTTGGCGGCGGAATGCCACCGGGAATGCCCGGGGGAATGCCGCCGGGGCACCCGTAAATCGAAGTCGACTGCAACAGCATACCAGCGCCGTTTTTGCGCTCGGCCCGTCTCGTGTAGAACCACGAGCGGGCACGGGCCAGGAGAGGAACGGCGCGGTTGAAACATAGAACGCTACGACATTCGCTGTGCGCTTCGATTGCGCTGGCCTTCGTCGCCGGGACCGCAGGTGCAGCTGGTTCCGACGACTCGACGAAGGCCGCGGGCGCAGAAGCCTTGTACGAAGAGGCTCGCAGCTTGATGAAGCGAGGCGACTTCGAGCACGCCTGCCCCAAATTCAAGCACAGCCACGAGCTCGACCCCGGCGGCGGCACCCTGCTCAATCTCGCCGAGTGCTACGAAAAACAGGGCAAGTTCGCGTCCGCATGGTCCACATTCAAGGAAGCGCTGGTGGTCGCCCAACGCGACGGGCGCAGCGAACGCGTCGATTACGCGAAGAAGCACCTGGCCATCGTCGAACCCAAGTTATCGAAGATCACCATCGAAGTCGCGAGCGACGCGCTTGAACCCGGACTCGAGGTGACACTCGACGGAGCGCCGCTGGGAGCCGCAGCTTGGGGAGTGGGCATGCCCGTCGACCCGGGCACGCATCGAGTGACGGCCAGTGCTCCCAACAAGACCACGTTCGAACAGCGCATCGAGATCGCAGACGGTTCTTCCACACTCAAGATCGCAAAGCTCGCCGACGCTGCCGGAACCGCTCCTCCGTCGCGCCCGGTCGACACGGACACCGAAAAGAAGCCGGTCACGGAGGAAGCGTCGAGCGGCGGCCAGGGGCGACGCACGGCTGGCTGGGTGATCGGCGGCGTGGGCCTGCTTGCGCTCGGTGTTGGCAGCTATTTCGGCGTGCGCGCGTTCTCCAAATGGAGTGATCGCGACGCCCAGTGCGTCGGCGGCTGCAGCGCTGCCGCCAAGAGCGCAGGCGACGATGCCCAGAGCGCAGCTACCATCGCCAACATCGGCATCGGCGTCGGCATCGCCGCGGTCGGCGTGGGCGCCTACCTGGTGCTCAGTGCGAAATCGAGCGAGCCAAGTGCGCTGCACAAGCACGGCGTGCACCAGGCACGCGCGCTCCAGTTTCTGCCCACCGTCGGCCCAACGGGCGGCGGGCTGCTGCTGAGCGGAGCCTATTGATGGCGATTCAGCGCAGCCAAAGCTGGTCCCAGACACTGCTCGGTCTGACCGCCCTGCTCGGCGGGCTCAGCGCCTGCGCGAAAATCGTTGGCATTGAAGACACGACCGTGACGCGCGTCGAGGGCAGCGCGGGGAACCCCAGCAGCAGCGCGGGCACAGCGGGCGTGACGCCAGGCAATGGCGGCAGCTCAGCGGCGGGAGCCGCAACCGCGGGCGCTCAAACCGGAGGTGCGAGCGGCGCAGCAGCCGGCGGCGGACTGCTGAATCAAGCCGGCGGCGCTGACAAAGCCGGTAGCGGAGGCAGCCCTGGCAGCAGCGAATGCCCCTGTAGTGCGCCTACGCCCACCTGCGAAAACGGCAAATGCGTGGTGCGCGGACCGACCATGGCCAAAGCCACGAGCTACTACGTCGACAGCACCGAGGTTTCGAAGGCGCACTACGACGTGTTCCTTTCGGCGAAAGGCAGCGACACGTCCGGGCAGATTGACGAATGCGCCTGGAACAAGAGCTACACGCCCGACGGGACCGTCGTCGACGCGCCACGCCCGATCGTCAATGTCGACTGGTGCGACGCAGCGGCCTATTGCAGCTGGGCCGACAAGCGCTTGTGTGGCGCCATTGGCGGAGGCGCCGTAGCAACCGCCGATGCGGCCAATTCGACGAAGGCCCAGATGTACTTGGCTTGCGCAGGTCCGGAGGACGAACTCTACCCCTACGGAGGATTTACGCTCCAGCCCGACTACTGCAACGAATATTTCAGCGGATACATGGCAGACGTCGGCAAGTTCGACAAATGCGAAGGGCACTACACGGGGATCTTCGACCTAGTCGGCAATGCGGCAGAGTGGATCGATTCTTGTGACACCGCAGGCGGCACGGATCGCTCGCTGGACAATTGCCAGCTCGGCGGGGGCTCGTTCCTCAAGGATCAGTACACTTGCCAGACCTACACGACCTCACCGCGCAACAAGGGCGCGAACGTGTTCGGCTTTCGCTGTTGCAGTAAGTAGTGCTCGGTGACTCAGCGGGTGAGCGCTGTCTGCTTCAACGATGCTCGCTGCCTTTGCGGCGTCGAGGCTCCAATTGGCACTGGCCATCACCGCGCCGAAGGTGCCAAACGCGACCGGAATGCCAACGCCAATCAGCCGGCGATGCTCCGCGTCGACCCCGCGAGTGGCTGGGGCAGCGTCGGTGTTCGTGTCCTTCATCGTTGGCAATGCCCTCGGATGTGCGCTGCGCGCCTTGGCATTCGAGCCGATTGTCACCGGCTCGAATGCGCCAAGCGCGCATCGACGATGATCGCTGACGAGTCTTACTTCTTGCTCGATTCGGCGGCCTTCTCGGCCTTGTCTGCACTCTTGTCCGCCTGAGCCGCGTTGTCTTCGGCCTTGTCGGCGGCCTTCTCGGCGCGGTCGGTGTGCTCTTCCGTCGCGTCTTGCGCCTTTTCGGCGCGCTCCTCGGCAACGGCCGCTTCCGGCTCTTTGGCTTCCGGCGTATTCCCGCCGCACGCGCTCACCAGCGATACGAAACTCAAAACCGTGACGAAGTTAATTTTCGAGAACATTTGTATTACCCTATCTTAGAAATTCGCGCGTTCGAATTGAACCGGAGCGGCATTAGGGACCCGTATCGAGTGAAACACCCGCGCTAATCGCGACGAGACAAAATGACACACGCAAACGCGCACAGAAGAGGAGCTCGGGTTGAGATCCGGGCCCCGCGCACAGTACCAACGTTTCGTCCAAAGAGTTCAAAACGCGACGGCCCGCGTGCTTGCTAATTTTCGCGCAAGCGAGCGATCTTCAACAGCAGATAGTTGCGTTCGGGGAGACTTGCGGTCTTCTCGGCTGCCTGCTCGTAGTATCGAAGCGCAGAACTCAGCTGGCCCGAGCGCTCGAGCAGATGCGCGCGCACGGCGGCGAGCCGATAGTGTTCCTTGATGCGCGGGTCGCGCTCGAGTGGCTCGAGCAGCGCCAGGCCTTTGGCCGGCCCGTGCGCCATTGCCACAGCGACCGCGTGGTTCAATGCGACCATCGGGTTGTCGACCAAGCGCATCAGTACGCGGTAGAGCGCGACGATCTGCGGCCAGTCCGTGTCTTCGGCGCGCGCGGCTTCGTCGTGTACTGCCGCAATCGCGGCCTGCAGCAGATACGAGCCGACCGCGCCGCGGGCCAGCGCTTCGCTCACGAGCTGCACGCCCTCCGCGATGGCTCGTTGGTCCCAAAGCGAGCGGTCCTGCTCATCGAGTGGGACAATCTCACCGTTCGCGCCGGACCGTGCCGGGCGCCGTGCGTCCGTCAGGATCATCAGCGCCAAGAGGCCACTCACCTCGCCGTTTTCCGGGAGCAGCTGGTGTGCGGCGCGCGCGAGGCGGATAGCTTCGTTCGAAAGATCGATGCGCTGGTGGGTGTTGCCTGAGCTCGTGACGTAACCCTCATTGAAGATGAGATAGAGGACGTGGAGAACGGCGCCGATACTCTGCCTGCGCTCCTCGGGTGGCGGCAGGACGAAGCCGATCGCGGAACTCTTGATGCTCTGCTTCGCGCGACTGATACGCTGGGCCATCGTCGATTCAGGCACGAGGAAGGCGTTCGCGATTTCGCTTGTCGTAAGCCCGCCCACCGCGCGCAACGTGAGTGCGATGGCGGAAGGGCGCGTCAGCGCCGGATGGCAGCACATGAATAGCAAAACCAAGGCGTCGTCTTGTTCCAACGCTGATTCGTCGGGAGGGGCCAACACGTTTTCTTCGGGCGACGTTTCGAGGACGAGCTTCGTTTCGCGCCTTCGGCGCGCAGATTCCGACCGGATCTGATCGGTCAGCTTGCGGGCCGCGACTTGAATCAGCCAGGCTCGCGGATCATCGGGCACACCGCTGCCTGGCCACTGGAACGCAGCAGCCGTGAGGGCTTCTTGCACCGCGTCCTCCGCTGCGCCGAAATCGCCGTAGCGACGGACCACGGCGCCGAGCACCTGCGGAGCGAGCTCACGGAGCAGGTGCTCGTCGATTCGCCTCATCGCGACGTGCCAAGGCTGCAGTGAATCAGGAGCACTGCGAGCCAGGCGCGCCCATCACCTGGCGGACCTCGATCTTGATGCCGAGTGGCTTGCCGCCCGGGCCTGGCGCGGTCGAAGCCTTGCCGGCGATGGCATACGCGCGCTCCGCGGTCTCGACGTCGACGATCCAAAAGCCCACCAAGAACTCCTTGGATTCGGCGAACGGACCGTCCGTCACCTCGGGGGCGCCCTCGGTCGACGAACGCACGATACGCGCCTGTCCGGGAGGCGCCAGGCCCTCTGCCCCAACGAGCTCGCCGGCCTCACGGAGATCTTGGTTGAGCTCCCTCATGAATTGGATGTGAGCCCCGAGCTCTTCCGACTTCCACTCGCTGACCCCGTACTCGCCGTCGCCGCGCGGAGCGTGCATCATGAGCATGAATTTCATGGTCTGCTTTCCTTCCTCGATCTTCACAGGCCGTCAAACGCCGCTTGAAGCTTGGCCAGATCCAGCTTCTGCATGCCCATCATCGCCTGCATGGCGCGACCGGATTTCGCCTGATCCTTGCTCCCCAGCAGACCCGTTAGTTGCTTTGGCACGATCTGCCAGGACACGCCGAACTTGTCGACGAGCCAGCCGCAGTGGGTCGGCTTGCCGCCGTTCTCGAGCAGCTTGTTCCACAAGCGATCGATTTCCAGCTGCGTCTCGACCTGCACCATCAGCGAAAAGCCTTGCGTAAAAGTGAAGGTGGGACCGCCGTTCAAAGCAATGTACGTCTGCCCGAGGAGCTCGAAGGTGACCGAAAGCACCGTTCCCTCCGGCTTCGGTCCTCCAGCCGGGTAACGCATCGTGTCCTTGATCTTGCCGTCGAAGAGCGAGGTGTAGAGCTTCGCGGCCTCTTCAGCTTGAGTGTCGTATGTGAGGAAGGTCGTGATCGAGGTGGTCATGGTCAGTCTCCGTTGGGTCTGTGCCGGGCCTGTCCCCGGGTCAGCCAAAGGTCGGAGCTGAGGGCCCGTTCTCGACATCACCGAGTACGATTTTCAGATATTCCGCTATCTACCTAGAATCTTTGACTTTATGCCACCGTTTCGAGGCCGGTTCAGACCGGCCAGGTAATCGTCACGGCAGTCCCTGCACCGGGCGCGCTGTCGAGCGCGACCACACCCGACGTGCGACGCGCGATGGTCGCGACAGCGAACAGACCGAGCCCCGTGTTGCGACCATACTTGGTCGTGAAATAGGGCTCGAAGATGTGGTCTGCCTGCTCGGCTGGGATGCCGCTGCCCTGGTCTCGGACTTCGAGCGATACGTTCGACGCGGTTCGACGAGTGACGACGGATACGGTCCCGCCATCGGGCATCGCCTCCTTGGCGTTGACGACTAGGTTCAGCACGATGCGCTCGAGATCGGCGCGGCTTGCGGGCACGCTCGTCTCAGCGGCCAGCTCGACCGCAAGCGTGTGGCTAGGTGCGAGCAGGGCATCGAGGGTGGCGCGAATGTCCTCGATCACGAACGACAGATCCGACTCGACACCCACGGTTCGCCCAGGCGCGTCGAGCTCACGGAGTTGCCCGACGATCCTCGCAGCCCGCTGGCAATCCCCGACGATCTCCAGCAGCGCTTCCGACTGCTCGCCCGCGCCGTAGTGGACGGCCAGCTCGGCTCTGCCGGAAATTGCCTGCAACAAGGTGTTGATGTCGTGGCCAATCGCCGCCGCCGTGCGCACGACCGCGTCGGCGTAGCGCAGGTGCGCCAGCTCAGCCTGAGCTTGTCGCAAGCGCGCCTCGGTTGCCAGACGCATCGCTTGTTCGAGCATGGTGTTCAACATGTCCGCCACCGAGACCGCAAACGCGATCTCGCGATCCGACCAGGTTCTGGGAATACCGGTATGCTCGTGGCAAACGATGCCCCACACCTCGCCCCTGAGGAACAAGGGGGCGTCCATCATCGAGGTCACGCCGTGGGGGAGCAGATAAGCCTCGGCCAGCTGGGCGGTGCGTGGGTCGGTCTGCGCGTCCGCGGCTGCGACGACGCGCCGGGACAACACGGCGGCCAGGTAGCTCGGCCACTCCGCGATCGGCAGCTCCAGCTCTTCGGCGGTTTCTTGGTCGGGGCGCCGCAGATCGTGCAAGGCGACCCGACACAACGTGGCTCGATCTTCGGCCAGCGACCAAATACCAACGCGCGTCACGCCGAGCGTAGTCGCGCTCACGCGCGCGGCCGTGAGCATGGCTCGCTTGAGGTCGGCGAAATCATCCAACACGAGCCGCACGATTTGCAGCCGCGCGCTGTCGAGAGAGAGGGGCGCTTCTTCGATCACCGACCCTCGCTAGAACTTGTCGAGCGTGCCGAAATAGACCTGGTAGATCGTGCGATAGCTCGTGTTGGTCCGAATGCTGGCGCTCTTCGTATTGGCGGGAGCAACCTTGGCCGCACTAAAAGTCGACCGCCAGTCGGTCTGTCCAAAGCGTCTGGTTCCAATTGGTCATCGAGCCGTGACAACCACCGTTCTCGTAGATTGCCTGCGTCCTTAATGCGACAAACGCAAGTACGAGTCGAGTCAAGTCTCCGGTTAGGCATTTCGCTGGTTCTAACCCCGCCCGCGCCGAAGGATACCGCCTTTTCCGGCGCCCTCGCGGAAAAAAATAGGACGGGCAGCGTCCGCGGGCGGCCCGTGTACAATCGAAGCTCATGCCCACTCCCGCGCCTGAGGCGACCACGCTCTCGCTCGAACGTTATGCTGCGGACGCCAAAGCGCTGGTCGCTGCGGCGCAGTCTCTAGCTGACGAGCGAAAACACGCCGAAGTGCAGCCGCTGCACCTCCTGCTACGCGCGCTCGGGCGAGATCTCGGCGTGCGAGCCGTGTTCGAGCGCGGCGTCAGCAATTTGCTCGAGTTCGAGGCCGCGCTCGAGCGAGCACTCGGCAACCTGCCTCGCTCCACAGAGCCTGCCTACCTATCGGCCTCGATGCTGGATCTGCTCGAGCGCGCCCAGCGCGAGGCGGATCGTGAAAAGTCCGACAAGGTCATGGTCGAGCAAGTGGTGAACGCGCTCAGCCAAGAGATCCGCGGCCCAGCTGGCGAAATCTTGAGCGCTTTCGGGGTGCTACCGGGTTCCCTCCGGCCGCACATGGCTGCCCTGCGGTCCGTGCCGCAAGGGGCGCGCTCGCTCGATTCGGTGCCCGGTTCCTTCACGCGTCCGTTGTCGGCGGATCCGAGCCAGCCCGTGCTTTTACGCGTCGCAGAGGTCAGACGGCTACTAACCATTTTGGAGCGTAGTCAAAAGAGCCACCCGCTACTGGTCGGTGAAGCCGGCGTGGGCAAAGGGGCGGTCGTACGCGCGTTGTCGCAGCGCATCGCTGCCGGTGACGTGCCGACCAGCTTGGTATCGACCAAGCTGGTCGAGATTGACAGCGCCGCTTTGGTCAGCGGCGCGCGCTTGAGGGGAGAAATCGAAGAGCGCGTGAAGAACCTTCTCGGTGAGGTGGCACAGTCGCCGGTGATTTTGGTGCTGCGCAACATCGAGCAGTTGTTCGGGCAAGGACCGAGCGGCAGCGCCATCGGCGACGTATTGAAGCCCGCGCTGATCCGCTCGGAATTGCGGGTGCTGGCCACGACCACGCCGGAAGGCCTGAAGCGACTCGAAGAGCGTGACGCGCAAGTGCTGAGGCTATTCACGCAATTGCCCATCGCCGAGCCGACCCTCGAGGAAGCCACCGAGATCGTACGCGGCGCCGCCGCGCGCTATGAGCGTCACCACGGAGTCGAGATCAGTGAGGGCGCCATCCGGCTCGCGGTGCAACTAGCCAAGCGCTACGTGCCCGACCGTTGCTTACCGGACAGCGCGCTCGACCTACTCGACGAAGCCGCGGCGGCCAAGCGCGTCGAGGTGGACGGCGTATCGACCGATGCCGATGCGCTGCTCCGCCGCTTGGAGCTGGTACGGGCCCAAGTCGAGACACTCGATCGCAGTGACGACGCGGAGAGTCGCAAAGCGCGCCAGAAGTTGCTCGACGAGTTGCCCGAGCTCGTGGAAAAAACCAGCCGGATTCGCGCAGAGATGGACTCACGTCGAGGCGTCGTGGCTGCGGTGCGCACGTTGCAAGCCGAGCTCCTGGCTGGTCGCAACGAACACCAACGGGCTCTGTCCGAAAAGAATTTCGCGCGCGTGGGTGAGCTCGAACACGCGCTATTGCCCGAGCTCGAGGCGCGCCTGGCCAAGGCCGAGGAAGCCGCCAAGAGCAGCAGCCAGCCGCCGCCTCGGGTCCTCGGTGAGCGAGAGGTCGCGATCACGCTGGCGGTCTGGACCGGCATCCCTGTCGCCAAAATGCTGGAGGGAGAAGCCGACAAACTGCTCAAGATGGAAGCACGTTTGGCCCAACGCGTGGTCGGTCAAGACGACGCGGTCGCCGCGGTCGCGCGCGCCGTGCGACGCGGTCGGGTCGGCCTGCGCGACCCAGGCAAGCCGATTGGGTCATTCTTATTTTTGGGTCCGAGTGGGGTCGGTAAGACCGAACTAGCCAAGGCGCTCGCGCGCTTCTTGTTCGACGATGATCAAGCGCTGACGCGGCTCGACATGAGTGAGTTCATGGAGCGTCACATGGCACAGCGCCTAATCGGCGCGCCCCCCGGCTACGCCGACAGCGAGCAGGGCGGCTTCCTGACCGAAGCCGTGCGTCGACGGCCTTATTCGGTGCTGCTCTTCGACGAAGTCGAGAAGGCGCACCAAGACGTGTTCAATCTGCTTTTACAGGTTCTAGACGACGGCCGACTCACCGACGGCCGCGGACGGCTCGCGGACTTCTCCAACACCGTCGTGATCATGACCAGCAATATCGGCTCGGATCGCATTCTGGAGAGCGATCCCAAGCTGTTCGAGAGCGAAGCCGGCCGCGACGCCTTGCGCGACGTCTTACTCGAACGCTTGAAAGAGTTCTTCCGCCCCGAATTCCTGAATCGGATCGATGAAACGCTGATCTTCCGCCCGCTGACCAAGCAGCACTTGCGCTTGGTGGTCGACATTCAGCTGACTCACCTCGAGCGCCTGCTCGGCGAGCGCCGGCTGAAGCTCGAGCTAGACGAGGCCGCGAAAGATTTTCTCGTCGACCGCGGATACGAACCTGCGCTCGGCGCACGTCCAGTCAAACGCAGCATTCTGCGTAACCTTCAAGATCCGTTGGCCCACGCCCTCTTGTCCGGTAAATTCGCCGACGGGGCGACGATTCAGGTACGGGTGGCCGGCGATCAGCTCAACTTCGAGAGCTAGCGCTACTTGTGAAACAGGCCGAACCCAATCGCGAACAAGAAAAATCCCAGATACGCCAACCAAAACAGCAACCACAGGATGCCGAAGATCCCGCCGATGATCATGCCGGCCAAGGCCAGCTGCTCGCCGCCCACGCGTCCAGGGTTCTCGCGCGCAGCGCGGCGTGCTCGTGCCCCGAGCCAGATGGCTACGAAGCCCAGAGGAAAGCAGCTCCAGGCCAGCACCCCGCAGACGATCGCGGCGATCGCCTCGGACGAGGCCGGCGGCGCTGCTGAGTAGTTCGGAATCGGCATCCCGTAGCTGCCGGCAGGAGGCGGCTCGAACGGGTTCGGCGGTTGCCCTGGGCCGAGCGGCGGCGGGTTCACTCGGATAGTTCCTTGTCACGTCCGGTGCGAGTACGGAAGCTCGCCAGGCAAACCGCCGCCTGCCGCGTCAAGATCACGCAGCGGAGCAGTTCGCGATCGTAAGGCCGCGTCAAACACTCCTGAGTTTGGGTTTCGATTTGAGCCGCGATCACTGGGGTAATGTAGCGACCTCCACCAACGACGATCTCGGCGAAGCGCGCGCACTCTTCCGGACCCGGCGCATTGCGCTGGCAACTCGTCGCGCTCGTCACGAAGAGCGCACAACCGATGATGGCTCGAGCCAACTTGCCGAGCGCGGTCATCTTCAGCCTCGCAGGGTGGCTCCGAGCTCGGCCTGCGCAGCTTTCAGCATCCTCGCCTGCACTTCGTCGACCTCTTTGTCGGTCAGGGTGCGTGCCTCTTCGGCCAACGTGCGCGCTTTCGGGTCTCGGCAAATCACGCGAAAGGTGAGTGATTTTTGGCCTTCTGGCAGGGAGCCTCCGCGAAACAGTCCGAGCAATTCGATCGATTCGCACAGCGTGCCTCCGGCTTGTTCCAAGATTTCTAAAACCTTGCCCGCGCCCACGGCGTCGCTCACGACCAGCGAGAGATCGCGCGTGACGGCCGGCAGCCGCGGAATCGCTCGGAACTGCGGCACAGTCGTGCCTAGGCTTCGAAGCGCCTCCAAATCGAGCTCGACGATCTGCGCAGTCTGGCCGAGGTCTAGCGCGTCGACCACGTCCGGGTGCAGCGGGCCGAGTTGACCGAGCAACACGTCCCCAACCCAAATATCGCTCGCACCGCGCGGGTGCAAATGGCCGGGCTTGCTCGCTGATAGACGCACGGATGCGCGCTTGCCCGAGACGCGCTCGATCAGCTCGATCGCTAGCCCTTTGGCGTCGTACACATCGACCTCCTCGGGCTTGAGGCTCAGGTACTCGTGACGCGTGCCGGCGAGCACCGCGGCGAAGCGCAGCTCTTCGCGTGGCAAACAGCCCACATCCGCCTCCAGGCGAGGCCTCGTGCCGCCCACGGGTTCAGTGACCAGCGCGCCAAAGCAGCTGCCGAGCGTGAACAGGCGAGCGCGGGTTTCGCCGCGGCGGCGGGCGCGGCGAAGGGCTTCGAGCAGGCCTGGAAGTAAGCTCGTGCGCAGGACGTTGCGTTCCTCACTCAGTGGATTGCTGAGTCGCACGATCGGCTTCGGAGCGTGCACCTTTTCCAGATCGGTCTCGGACACGAACGCGTAGGTCACCGCTTCCGACAGGCCGAGCGCGACGGCCGACGCGCCCACGTCGCGCTCGAGCTTGCCCGTAGCGCGCGGCAGCTGAGGAATGACTGCTGGCAGGCGCGTGGGGATCGCGGAAAGCCCGCGCACTCGGCAGACCTCCTCGATCAAATCCACCTCACGCGTGACGTCTGGGCGGAACGATACGGCGCGAGTACGCAAGACGGCGCCGGCTCCACTTCCGCTCACCTCCAGCACCGGGAAGCCCAGACGCTCGATGATTCCACAGGCTTCCGCGAACGGCACTGGCGCGCCCAGCAGTGCATCCAGGCGCGACGAACGGAGCTGGATTTCTGGCAGCACCGGCTCCGCAGCGCGCGCGTGAATGGCACCTGACACCGCCGAGCCGGACGAAAGCTCGGTGAGCAGCGTCTTGGCGCGCTCCAGCACATGCGCGACTTGCGCGTAGTCGATACCGCGCTCGAAGCGATGGCTGGCTTCGGTGTGCAGGCCATAACGACGCGCCGTGCGCCGCACGCCGCGTGGTACGAAGTACGCGCTCTCGACGAGCACGCGGCGCGTGGTCTCACGAATTTCGCTAATTTGACCGCCCATCACGCCAGCGAGAGCGCTCGGACCCTCGGCGTCCGCGATCACCAAATCGTCCGCATCCAAGCTACGCGCGATGCCGTCGAGGGTGGAAAACGGCTCACCGGCGGTCGCCCGACGAACGATGATTTGCCCACCCCGCACCTGATCGAGATCGAATGCGTGCAGCGGCTGCCCGAACTCCAAGAGCAGCCAATTGGTGATGTCGACGACGTTGGAGATGGGCCGCACACCCAGGCTCTGCAAGCGCCACTGCAGCCATAACGGCGAGGGGGCGATCGTCACGTCCAGGACGGCGCCGGCCGCATAGTGCGGGCAGCGCTCGAGGTCGCGATTGTCGACTTTGATCAACGCGCTCAGCGATTCAGTGGCAACGCGCACGGGCGCGCCAGCTCCGGGTGGCGTGAACGGCAAGCCGAACAGCGCGGCGAGCTCACGCGCCAAGCCGACGTGGCCCAGCGCGTCCGGGCGGTTCGGCGTGACATCCAGCTCGTAGATCGTGTCTCGTGCAGCGGGGAACGCATCCACGAAGCGCGCTCCGGGCGCGGCGGACCCCTCGGGCAGAATCAGGATGCCCTCGGCGCTTTCCGCCAAGCCGAGCTCGGTCTCGCTGCACAGCATGCCTTCGCTCAGCACACCGCCGATCTCCCGCGGGGTGAGCGGGCCGTCCATGCCGGGCAGCGTGGAGCCGAGCGGAGCTAGCACGACCAGGCCTCCGGCGGCCGGCACATTGCTCGCGCCGCAGACCACCCGCTGTTCGACCCCACCGCGATCGACAGTCACCAAATTGAGGGAGGAACGCTTCGGATGCGGCTCCTTGGCCAATACGCGAACGACCAAGATCGATTCGAGGCCGGCGCCGAAGGCTCGCACTCCGTCCACAGCCAGGCCCGCCGCTCCGAAGCGCAGCGCGACCTCGTCAGGCGATGCGGTTAGACCCGGGAGCAGCTCTTTCAGCCAACGATACGAAGCACGCATGGGGGCGGGCTTTTAGCACGGCAAAGCCCGCTTTGCTCAGGGTTGGGCAGCGAATTTTGAGCCCTTTGCCGGCTCGCTCAGAAGTCGACAGTCAGAAGCGGTGTCTTACCGCCGGTGACGTAGTTCGGTTCGGGCTCTCCGCGCAGCTTCTCAGGCACTTCTTGCCAGGTGTCGTAGAAGTGCCCGTCGATGAAGAAACGCACGCGCTCC
>DATEPG010000532.1:0-2716 GCA_035273265.1 Polyangiaceae bacterium | reverse complement strand
AGTGATCTTCTTGCCGAAGAATACGGCGTCAGGCGTCGCACAAGCATTGGTCCGCTGGTCGGCGGCGATCTTTGCGAGTGCGTAGCTGTCGTATCCATAGGCGTCGCCGTACCGGCGAGCAATCTGCGCGTATGGGACATTCTGGCCAATTAGCCCGTAAGGGATCTCGAACTCTGCCTGGGGCGAGCCGAATTCGGCGCTGGAGGCGCCGAAGTACGACGTGGGCGCAGCAGGCCGTCGGGTCGGGGTTGGGAGGCTCTCGGCCGCGCCCGGGATCACTACCAGCACCGCCGAGCAGAGGCCCAGCTCGATGGCTGCTGCGGCCCGCCAGACTCCTGCGGTGGCGTTCGCTCCGCCGAGGTCAACGAATTCTGCGTAGTTCACAGGTAGGCCGAGGTACTCCACGATTGTTGAGGGCACGAACTTGGTGCTCTCTGCGATGCGCGTGGTGATGATTCCATCGACGGCGGTGGGCTCGATTCCGGCATCCTCGATGACTCTTGATGCGAGCAACGCGATCTGCTCCAATGTCATGGGCGAGGGCGCGGAAGGGCGCCTCACCGGTGCCAACTCGACGAGGCCGACGATAGCTGCGTCACCCTTCAGGCCGGTCAACTGAACCCCCTTGCGATCGCTGGCTGGTGGTGGTCAGGCCCATTCGATGAGTCCGTCGAGTGCCGCCACCCTGCTCGACGCCAGTCTGAGTGGATTGATCTCTGCTGATACGAGGGGGGTCCCGGCTCTCGAGGCGAACCTGGCGAAAGCAGAGATGGCGTCGACGACCTGGCTCATGGTCGGTGGCTCGGTGGCACGGAGCCCAGACAGCAGGGAAGGGACGGAAAGCTGCTCGAGCATTGTCACGATGTCCTGTCTGGTGACCGGTAGCAGCCTGGTGGCCTGAACCTTCATGGCCTCGGCGTGTACGCCCCCCAATCCGATGAGAATGAGTAGTCCCCACTGGGGGTCGCGAAGCGCTCCGACGATGAGGTCGAGTCCTTCGGGCTGCATCGGCGCGATGAGGACGCCGTCGACCGTGGCCTCGGCGTGCAGCTCGCTGGCTTGAATGAGCTTGTCGAAGGCTGCGGCGACCTCTTCTCGGCTTCGCAGATCCAACTGGACGCCGCCGATGTCGGTCTTGTGACTGATCTGTGCCGAGGCGATCTTTGCGACGACCGGGTAGCCGAGCCGCTCTGCGGCCTGCACCGCTTCTTCGCCGGAGGCTGCGATCTCGAAGGGCAACGTGGGGACTCCCAAGGAGCTAAACAGATTCAGGGACTCAGCCTCAGACCAGATGCCCTGACTCGGCTCTACCGGCGTTGTCTCATCCGACTCGACAGTGGTCCTGGAGCGGTCCCGGAGCCACGATGACCAAGTCATGGCATGCGCTACGGCGGCCACACCGTGGTCGATTCCCGCAAGAATGTGCGGCACCTTCAGGTCGGCAAGTGCTGCAACCTGATGCCCGCTGAAGTCCTGGACCGCGTTCAAAAGCACGACCGCGCGATCAGATGCTCCCTCGTTGTTGACGGCCTGGGTGATCCATCCGAGGCGTTCCTCATCGATCCGCTCTCCCTCGATGTCATCAGGTAGCGACAGTTGTTCGAAGCCCCCGATGGCGACCAGGCCGTAGCCGGGATCGTTGAGCATGGCGGTGATGGCGCTGTCCCACGCCTGTGGGTTTCGGGCGGCGCCACCGGTGATGTCGTAAGGGTTCTGGACGACGGCTCCTGCGGGCTTTTCTCGCTCGATGCGTGCCGCTGCCTCCTCGCCGAGCGGAGTCAACGGGACGTTGACCTGATCGGCGCGGTCTGCCAGAAGGTCGTTGGTGCCGCCGCTCACCGACACCATACCGAGCCCACCGGCCCGAAGCGGTCCGGTGCGAGCCATCAGCCCGGCGGTTGTAATCAACTGCTCCAGGGAGTCGACCCGGATCACGCCGCTCGAGCGAAAGGCTGCATCGATGATGGACTCATTCCCCGCCATTGCGCCTGTGTGGGTCTGTGCCAGCCGCCGGCCAAGATCGCTGCGGCCAGCCTTGATTATCACGATGGGTTTCGCGAGCTCCGCTGCCCGGTTTGCGACGTGTAGGAAAAGTTTGGGATCAGCGATTGCCTCCGCGAACACCCCTATCGCGCGAACGGTATCGAGCTCGACGATGTATTCCATCACGTCGACAAGATTGACTACCGCTTCGTTGCCGGTGGCGATCACATGGCTGATGCCTATGCCCAGGCGCGCTGCCACACCGCACAGACTGGTGGCTACGTTGCCGCTCTGCGACACGATGGCAACCGAACCCGGTCGGCAACGTGGCGGCAGGTGCCCGAGCCACCCCACTCTGCGATCGACGAGGCTGGCGAAGCCAAGTCCGTTGGGACCGAGAAACGGCAGATCCAATTCCGCGCTCAGACGCTGTAGATCGGCTTGCGCGACCTGGCCCTCAGCGCCCGCTTCTGCGTATCCGGATGCCAGCACGACCGCGCTCTTCGCGTTCGCGGCGGCGGCGTCACGAAGCGCCGCTTCGACGGCGTGCGGTGGAACCAGCAGGAGCGCAACGTCGATGGGCCCTTCGACCTCACGACAACTGGTGACCACCGCATGGCCAAATGACTCACCTCCGCGGGGGTTGACCAGGCTCAAGCGCCCGTCGAAGCCGTACCGGTTCAAGTTGGCCATGAGCATTTGGGACCAGCGCGATTTTGCGCTGGCACCGACC
>DATEPG010000531.1:0-14163 GCA_035273265.1 Polyangiaceae bacterium | reverse complement strand
GTGATGAGGCTGGCCAAGGCGGATGTGATCTATGATCAGGTCAAGCCGTTCTTACTGGATGAACCAGGCGTCGAGACGCGCGCAATCAACCTGGTCGAGTACAGCGGCGATGAGGTCGCAACCGTGCAGCGCAAGGTGGACGAGTTGCTCGAGCTGATCGAAAAGCGTCGCGGGCAGCCGGGCGCGCCACACGGCTATGCGCTGACCTGGCAAGTGAACGAGCGCGAAAGCCTGTGGAACCTACGCAAGAAAGGCGTTGGGCTCTTGGGCAATGCGCCGGGCGCCCGCAAGCCGGTGCCGTTCGTGGAAGACACCGTGGTGCCGCCCGAGAACCTCCAGGCCTACGTGCGGGAGTTTCGCGCTATCCTCGACAAAGAGGGCCTATTTTACGGCATGTTCGGGCATGTGGACGTAGGTTGCTTGCACGTGCGGCCGGCGCTGGATCTGAAGGATCCCGAAGACGAAGCGCGCATTCGCCGCATTTCCGATGCCGTGACCGAGCTGGTGACGCGTCATGGTGGATTGCTCTGGGGAGAGCACGGCAAGGGCTTTCGTTCGGAGCTCGTGCCGCACCATTTCGGCCCCGTCTTGTATCGTGAGTTGCAGCGCATCAAGGCGGTGTTCGACCCGCACAACCAGTTGAACCCCGGGAAGATCGCCACGCCCGCCGGCAAGAAGTATCAGCTGGCCACGATCAGTGGGCCGACGCGCGGCGCGCAAGATCGGACGATCGCGAAGGGCGATCTGAGCGCACTCAGCACCGTGGTGAACTGCAATGGCAACGGCCAGTGCTTCGACACCAACAACGACAACGTGATGTGCCCGTCGTCCAAGATCACGAAGGACCGCATTCACTCGCCTAAAGGTCGCGCAGGGTTGATGCGTGAGTGGCTGCGCTTGCTCAGCGAAAGCGGGATCGAAGCGACCAGCGCGCTCTCCGGCGGGCGCGCGTTGCCGTGGGCCGCGCGCCTCTACCAGCGCCTGTTCGTTCGGGCTCGCAGCGCGGATTTTTCGCATGAGGTCTACGACGCGATGCAAGGTTGCCTGGCCTGCAAAGCGTGCGCCACGCAGTGTCCGATCAAGGTCGACGTGCCGGACTTTCGGGCTCAGTTTCTAGAGCTCTATCACCGCCGCTACGCTCGCTCGCTCGGAGACTATGCGACCGTCATGCTCGAGCGGATGTTGCCGTGGCTCGGGCTCGCGCCACGCCTCTCCAATTTCTTCTCGCACAACCCGTTGACACGAGCTTTGCTCGAGCACGCTGCCGGCATCGTCGATGCGCCGCGCTTGGATCCGGAGCCGGCGCTCGCGCGACTCCGCAAGCACGGCATTCCGGTGTCTGACTTGGCCGCGCTCGGCGCATTGCCGAAGAGCGACAAGCTGGTCGTGGTGCTGCAGGATGCGTTCACCAGCTTCTACGAGCCCTCGGTGCTCGAGGCCTCTTGTTTGCTGCTGCGCGGCCTCGGCTTCTTGCCGCACGTGTTGCCTTACTTCGAGAACGGCAAGGCCCTACACATCAAGGGTTTTCTCGGCCCATTCCAGCGCGTCGTGCACAAAAATAGCGCGCTCTTGCGGAAGGTGGCGGCTTTGGGCTTGCCCATGGTCGGCGTCGAGCCCGCTGTCGTGTTGACCTATCGCGACGAGTATCCGAAGGAACTCGGTGAGCCCGCGGGCTTTCACGTGGCGCTGCTCCAAGAGTGGCTCTCGGAGCAATCGCTCTCGCCCGGCAGGGTGCAGAAAGACACCAAGTTTCGCCTGCTATCGCACTGCACGGAGCAGGCGCTGGTCAGCAAAGCGCCCGCGCTGTGGGCCAAGGTCTTCGCGAGCCTCGGTGTGCCGCTCGAGATCGTCAAAACAGGCTGCTGCGGCATGTGCGGTGTGTACGGTCACGAGGCGCGCCATTTGGACGAGTCATTGGGTATCTTCGAACTGTCCTGGAAGAAGAAGCTCGAGCCGACCACGGACCGGGAGCGAGTACTCGCCACGGGCCACTCTTGCCGACACCAGGTAGAACGCACCTTGGGCTTCACGCCGCGCCACCCCGCTGAAGCGCTCTTGTCCGTGCTGGCGAGCTGACGGACCCCTAAAGCGCGGCTTTCGCTGAGCTGGACCCGCGCGCCCGACTCGTCGCTTTGGACATCCTTTTGCTGGCGGACGCCCGCATCCCCGGGCAGTCTCCGCGCCATCATGGTGCGCCGCATTGCAATCAATACCGGGGGCGGCGACGCCCCAGGCCTCAACGCCGTCATTCGTTCCGTCGCGGTGAGCGCGCTCAATCGGGGCTGGGAGGTCGTCGGCGTGCGACGTGGTTATCAAGGCCTGCTCGAGGACGACCCGGAGGCCATCATCCCACTCGATCGCGAGCGCGTGCGGGGCATTGCCCACCTAGGCGGAACCATCCTCGGGACGACCAATCGTGGCGATCCATTCACCTATCCGGTGCTGCGCGACGGCAAGATGGTGGCGACGGACGTCTCCGACCGCGTCGTCAAGCGCTTTGACGAACTCGGCATAGACGCGCTCGTCGCGCTCGGAGGCGACGGTTCGATGAGCATCGCGCGGAAGCTCATGGACCGCGGACTAAAGCGTGTGATCGGCGTGCCGAAGACGATCGACAACGATCTCCAGGGCACGAACGTCACCTTCGGATTCGCGACTGCCGTCACGACGACTACCGACGCGCTCGACAAGCTGCACTCGACGGCGCAGGCGCATCGACGCGTGATGGTCGTGGAGGTCATGGGTCGCCACGCGGGCTGGATCGCCCTCTTCGCCGGGATTGCGGGGAGCGCCGACGTGATCCTGATCCCCGAGATCCCTTATCAGCTCGAGCGCGTATGCGAGAAAATCCAGCAGCGCTACCGCACTCGTTCCGACTTCGCGATCGTCGTGGTCTCGGAGGGAGCCAAGGAAGTCGGCGCCGACGCCACCTACAAGATGGGAAAAGACGAATTCAAGGAGCACGCGGTGCTCGGCGGCATTGCCGAACGCCTCGCGCGCCAGATCGAGGAAGCGACTGGCCATGAGGCGCGCTCCGTCGTGCTCGGCCACCTGCAGCGCGGCGGCTCACCCGTAGCGTTCGACCGCCTGCTCGCGCAGCGCATGGGTTGTGCGGCAGTGCGCTACATTGCCGAGGGCGCGCAGAGCGGCATGGTGGCGCAGGTCGCGGGTAAGATCCTACTCGTGCCCTTCGAACAGGTCGTCGGCGGGACACGCGGGGTCGAGCTCGACTCCGACACGATCAACACCGGCCGTGACCTCGGCATCTGCTTCGGCGACGAGCCGGCCGGCGCCTTCCTGAACCGCGTCGTTGTCGACGCGGAGGCGTAGCCTCCGCCTTCGAAACTCGCTGGGGGGGGCGGCTGCACGCGAGTAGGTGTCGTCGTTTTGCTATCGTATCGTGACTCCTTCGAAATTTAGCTGGTCGTAGTCGAAACTAGAGCCTGCTGGCACCAGCGTTCGGTCGGTGAGCGGCTAGTTCACGCCCGGGACGACATGGTCGCGGATCAGATTCTCCAAGGTCACATCTGCGTTGTTGATGGGAAGATCTGCGGTAAACACGATGACCAGCTCGAGCGCCCGGTTCACGTAAATGTTTTGCCCATACGCGCCGCGTGTCGCGAAGAAGCCGGGGAGGGGCTTTGGAACCCAGAAATGATAGCCATACTGTCCATTCCAGGGCGTTTCGCAGTGAGCCGTGGTGGCGACATCGGTCCAGCCTGCTGGTACCACTTGCTCGCCCTTCCACAGTCCTCGATTGCGATACAGCTCGCCGAAACGAGCCATCTGGCGCGGCTGCAGCGAGAGGCCCCAGCCGCCGTGGTTGGTGCCGTTGGATGAAGCGAGCCAGCTGACGTCCGGGATGCCAAGCGCTGAAAAGAGCTTCTCGTTTGCGTATTCCAGCGGAGTCTTCGCGGTCACCTTGCGCAGCAGTGCGGCAATGATATCCGAACCGGCGGAGCTGTAGTTCCATACGGTTCCCACCGGTGTGCCGACCAGCGGACGAGACAACATCACCAGCGCGGGATCGGGCGCGTCGAACACCTCTTCCTCATTCACTCCTTCCTGCCACGCCAGCCCGCCGCGCATGGTGAGCAAATCCTCGAGCGTCATCGCGTCCTTGTCCGCGCTGGGCTGGGGCAATGGTTGATATTCGGGGAAATAGGGGACTACCGGATCTTCGACACTGGCAATCAGGCCCTGATCGATCGCGATTCCGACCAGGCTCGAGGTGATGGACTTAGTCGTGGAATGGAGCAGATGGCCTTCTGTGGGAACGACCTGATGCTGGGTCTTGTCGGTATCGTCTTCGTTCAGACCCATCTTCCAACCGTACTGCTCGAATACGAGTCGTCCGTGACGCGCCACCAAGAAAGAGTGGATCTCGAGCTGGTCCTTCGCGATCTTCTGCAAGGCTTCGCCCAGCGCGGCGGGATCGATGTTGCTCTCCTTCAGGCTGGCGGTTTGCCAAAAGTCATCTGGGTAGTCGGGGTCGCCCAGGAAGTCCTTGAGCGCACCTGGTTGGCGCGGATGTCCCGCGCCGGCATCACCCGCGCCGGCATCACCCGCGCCCGCGGCATTCGCAGTGCCGGTATTCGCAGCGCCGGCATTCGCAGCGCCGGCATTCGCAGCGCCGGCATTCGCCGCGCCGGCATCACCCGCGCCGGCGTTCGCAGCGCCGGCATTCCCTGAATCATCGGTCCGTTCTGAACAGGCAAGCAGGCTGATCGCGCTCAGCAATAACCCCGCCCCCAGTGTGCGCATTCGATCAGCGAAAGAGAAAAGCACCATTTACTCCGGAGGTTGAGCTCAATGACAAGCGGAACGATCGCACCGGCCTTTAGCCGCCGTTTTCACCGCGCGCGAACGTCGCGTCGGCGCTCAAGGACAGCACCTCGCGCTCGCCGACCGCTTGCCAGCAAGAGGTGCTTTCCACTGATGACAATGCATCGTCTCCTCGCAATGTTCGGTGCGTGATTGATTTTTGAGAAGTCCGTGCGCTACTCCATTCGGGTGAGGTTGCACTCGGCTGAAGGTCCTGCTGGAGGATCGTATCCGAGGGAGTGTCCCGCAAGCCCGCGGGGCGTCTATGAGCTGACGGTGCAGACTGTGGTCATTGTACAGGCCTAGCGCGGCGGCAGACGATCAGCACGCCTCGCGCCGCTCCTTCGCCGAGCCGTCAGAGAGTGACGGGTTGCTCACTTCCGTTTCCTTGTGCTCGCGGGCTTCCTCTTCAACGTCTTCTCGAGCGTAATCGCCAATCGCTCCACCTCGGCTACTCGGAGCCTCAACTCCCCGATTAGTTCGCGGGGATCGAACTTCCTAGGGGGCGGTCCCCCGGGGGGCAAGCACGTTGCCGTGAGCCCTCCACCCAATCTTGGAGCGAACTGCCGAATGATCTCGACGATCAGATATGGGCTGGTTTTGAGATTCAGCTCCGCGCCGTAACGCTTGATGATGTCTTTGACGACGCGGTCTTCCTTCTTCGTTGCCATGTGTCTCCTTCGTTGACTATCTCGAGCAGGGTCGCTCGCGTTCCCACGTCGTTAGAATCACTTTCCGACCCTTCCAAACCGGTCGAGCCGCGTGAATCATCGCGTGATTACAGTCACCTGTTGGAAGCAGGTTCGACCAAACGAGGAGGCGCCCAGTGACGGGGCGAATGGACCTGTCCAGAGCACGAAAGTGTGTGGCCCCTCCGCACGTAGGCTCCTCGAGCACAATCAGGATGGTCTGGCGCCGGTCTCCCGCTGGGTCTGTTGCCCATTGCCCACAATCGAGGTGATAGTCGTAGCGGTCAGAACGTTGATAGCGCGTGATCTGCCACGGTTCGAGATTCTTCGGCTCGATGTCGAATCGCGCCCTGAGGCGGTGCTCGACCTTTTGGATACACGCTCGCACCCATCGACTGGGCGACGACAATACCAACGAATCGCTGTGCCTGCCGCTGGCGCGGTGTTCGAGGCCGCGTGCACCCGTTACGGCACTGCTGACCCATTCGGCTCCCGCAACTTCCTCCAGCAATCGGCGACAATCTGCGGGCGTGATGAAGTTGTCTGCGACTGCGACTGCGTTGGCAGCGGAGCTTGTCGCGTTCCGGATCAAGCAGCGGCGCGTGGTCATTTGGCCTGGTTGCGCTCGACGAGTGGCATGCCGATGAATCGCTCGTAGCTTGCAACCGTGCGCGTAGCCCCCAGTGGATAGTCTCGATGCCCGCGGCGCAGTAGGACACGACGCACGCGATTCCGCGACTTGCGATCAACTCGAAGCCAATTCTGGTGGTCCTCCCAGTGACATCGTCGCGTTTTCCGATCGTAGGCGTGCCATGCCAGCACGCGATGAGGGTGAAAGAAGTCGTAGCCGTGGCAGTAAGCTCGCAGTCCCGTCGTTATTTCGTCCCCGAAGAAGTAAATGTTGGGATCGAGCGGGATCTCCTGATTGAAACGGCCTTCGGAGAAGAGAAATCCAAGCGCCAGGAATTGCGCGGGGACGGGAGCCGAAAGCCACTTCCAGAGCGGCAACTCGAAAGCGGCAAAGTGTATGAGCAGCCCATCGATATAGGCTTCCCTGTAAATCTTGGATGGTGTTCGTGATCGCGAGGCAATCGCCGAGGCGTTGGGGTCGAAATCGGGTGGGTAACACGTGATGACAGGTCGTTCGGTACCGGCGGACTTCAGTGCACGCATCAGCTGAATCAGCTTCTGGTCCCAATGCCGGACGAATCGCAGGTGCGAGTCGATGATCAGTGAATAGGGCTCGCCGCTCCACGATCTCTGCACCCTTCGCCTCGCCCAGTTCGCCCCCTGGCTGTGACGATAGTCCACATGGTCCACTTCCAAGCCGGGGTGGTTATTGTAGCGATCAGGCAAGCGATCGGCTCGCGCATGTTGCCAGCAGACACGTACGCGAAGCCTTTCCGCGTCATAAGCCGCTCCGAAAAGGCTGTCGAGCGTTGGCACGAGCTGAGGATCTCGGTACGCCGGAATTTGAACGAATATACGATCGTCCGCCATGAAAGTCCTCGTCGACCAAGCTCCCGAAAACTCGCGACCTCGCTGCAGGCTAGCTTTCGATCCCTGCCGCCCGAATGGTCATTATTTCGAGGTGGACGCATGAGCGGCACCTGCTTTTCTTCGGCTCCCTTCCGGCTAGCGTGTCCCGGAGTCGAATCCTGCAGTCATCGCTTGGTTACCTCGAGGGCGCGTGGGTGTCCCTGCTCATGTCGAAGAACGATTGTGGGAGGGGTCTACAACCACTCCAGCGCAGAGCCTGAGTGCTTGGGGAACGCGCTGCTGCAACGCATTCGGGCTGTCGACGGGGATCTGCGTCAATTCGTGGCCATGGTGCGGCGCACCACGAACTGGCGCTGCTTCGAGTCGGGCGAGCGCCTCGAGCATCCTCATGATGGGCTACTGCGCAGCGATCAAGGTGGCGCGGACAGTGGCTTGTCTTGCTACGTGCTCGACCTCGAGCAACGGCGCTTGGAAGTGTTCGCGTGGCAATCGACGCTGAGCTCGAAACCAAACCGATTTCGTCCGCGAAAACCGCGAAGCGAGGCGCTAAGGGAGGGTGCTCTGATACACGTCGATGCGCGGCGAGATCGAAGGAATCCGAGCCAGCCAGCGAGTCTCGAGCGGCGCCATATCGACACAACAGACGCGAATCCGCCGGGCACGCGCCACGGCTTCCAGACCGTCGAGGAAGGCCCGCAGACGAGCTCCGCTGAATGGGCAGTAGAGAAAGAACACCGTTCCAGTCGGGATGAAGCGGAGCATGTCTGCCGCGTCACCCTGGAGAAAGCGCAACCGACTCAAGTTCAACCAGTCGGCGCGCCCCTGTGCCGTACGCGCAAGGGCAGGTTGGATCTCGAGACCGATGCAGCCCGCGCCCGTCTCGAGGTGTGCAAGCAGTGCGGCTCTGCCGGCACCGGAACCGACGTCCACGAATACGTCGTCGCGGGTCACGCCGGCCTGGTGAACAGCTTCCAGAACGGTCGCTACTGCGCAAGGAAGGTAGGGGACACAGCCGCGCGGGAGATCGGGGTCGTCAGCTGGGATGTCGTCGATGTCCCACAGCAGATCCAGCCACTCGTCACGGTCCTGTGGAGGAACCTCCGCGAGTGCAGCGCTAAAACACGCGGGCGTCACTCGCTCGTCTCG
Source organism: Polyangiaceae bacterium (assembly GCA_035273265.1). Classification (GTDB taxonomy): domain Bacteria; phylum Myxococcota_A; class Polyangia; order Polyangiales; family Polyangiaceae; genus PMG-095. Next base: position 6,004 of record DATEPG010000531.1, on the reverse strand, counting down.
CAGCTCAGATCGGAGACGAATGGCAGTACTTCGAAGTCTTGCTTCCAAATCGCCCATCACGGCGCTCGCGTGACCGGCGAGCGTGTCTCTGCCGCGGACGCAGGGTCCTCAGCTGCGCGGGAGCACAGCCAGTCCATGGCGGCTGCTTCAGAAGCGAACCAGCGCTCATTGTCCGAAACTCCGCCGCTCCCGCCAGTGTGGACGAAGGCGGCACGGATGCTGGAGTTGCCAGGCTTCAGACCAAACTCAGCTCGGGTGATCCTGGAAAGCTGCATGTGGACATTCTCATCCTCCCAAACGGTGTTCCGAAAGTCGATCAGCAGTTTGGCAACGCCGTCTACCGGCGGATGCTCTGCGAGTTCGCGTTTGAGCACCTGCAAGCGGGTCATGCCCGTTTCAAGACTCAACTGCCCACTGCAGTCGATGATGTGGACCTCGGAATCTCGATCGTAGCGGTGGAATGACATCGGGCGAGCTCCGCTCGAAATGTACCAGGTTTCAGCTGAAGCCCAACGGCAACCAGCGTCGCTGGCGACTCCGTCCAACACCGGGCCGACAACCGAGGGGTGGCTATTCGAAGCTCAGAGCGCCGACACGTTGGCGCCTGGAAGGCGGCGATAGACCAGGCGAATCGCTTTGATTCCCGACTCCTTCGGCTTGCCCACGCTCATCACGATCGACTCACCTCCAGCCCATCGCCAGGTATAGCTCAGAGCCAACTGCTGCGACTCCAAGCAGCGCGTGAACGCCTCCTCGCTGCGGCAGTGTTCGGGCACGATCCCGCGCGACTCCTGGGCAGGGCCGTACTTGCTCTCGAGTTTCGACTTTAGCGAGACCGAGCTTCGACTCCAAAGGGTACGCGGAACATGTTCGAGAGTGATCGAACAGGCGCGGCCTTCACAAAACTCGAGATCGACGCTTGCCGCAATGCCGAGCGACGCCGCAGGCCCCGAGCAGCCGGGCTTGCCGTTGCTGTTCGCGCTGCCACTCGCGCTTTCGTTGGCCAGGCTGGTGCCGATACCACTATCTTTGGGCTTGCCAGTGCGCCAGGCTTGGCCTGCTGCTTCGCAGCGACTCGCGGCGTCTTCCGGCGTCTCGCCAAAGGCAAAGCCGGCGATGCCCGTTGGTGCCGTGCTTGGTGGCCGATTGGTGCGCTCGCGTAGCGTGGCTTCTCGGAGCTGGCGGCTGCGCTCGGCCACGGGCGACTCCGGCCTTTCGTGGCAGCTGACCTGCTCGGCGGCAAACAGCATGTCGAACACGTCTTGGTTCTTGCCGGACTGATTGATTTGCGTGCACACGAAGGTGCGACCTTGGCACTCCGCCTCCCAAGTTTCACCCGACTGGACTACGCCGAACTGGTTCTCTTCGTTCGAGATCGTGATCTCGCCCGGGGTGCACCCGATCTGCCCGGCGCTCCTGGCCTCCTTGCTCGGCGCGCAGCCGCTCATGAAGATGACCATTAGCAGCCCAAAGTGACGCAATCTTTCCATCTCGCCTGCTCACGAGGCAGTGCACGCGGCATGCCAGTTCGAATTCCGCGCGCTTTTACTTCTTTCCTCCGTCGACCGTGATCTCGCGTTCGCGCCCTGTGAATCAGGTGCGACACCGAGTCGTCCAAAGGCGTACGTTGGACGTAGCGGTAGCAGGTGGTGTTCAGGGCAACCCAGTCCCCGGAGCCATCCTTAGAACGCGGGCACCTGCACACCAATCCGATCCAGCAGCCCGTCGACGCAGCGATCGATTGCGGCGAACAGCTCGGCGTCGTTGTTGAGCGATTGTGGCGGAGACGCGAGCAGCGAATCGAGCCGGAGCAGGCGCGTGAAGTCGAGCTCCACCGGTTCCGGGCGCTCCACACCGTTCGAGTGCCGGAACACCACGCCCGCGCGCTGCATCACGCGAATGATCTCTTGGGCAATGATGCCATAGCCGACCGTCGTCGGGTGAATGTGGTCGAGCGAGAATAGTCCGCCTTTCTCGCGGCCGTTGCTGCCGGCTTGAAACAACTCTGACGAAAGCTTGGGTCTGACCGCGGCGAGCTCGGCAGGTAGTTGGTATTCACCCCCGACCTCGGCCCACCACGACGGAAGCGCTGCCGGATCATCGAGGTAGCGCCGGTGCGCCAGTCGATCGAGCAGGCCGGCCAAGTCGAAGAGATAGTAGTCCTGACCGGCAAGCCGCTTGAGCCGGACGATGTTCGTGATTTCGTAGTTGTACTGATCGATAGCGCTGTCGACTGCGCGGGCTTGGGCGGCGGTGATACAGCGATCGTTGCGCGGGTCGAAATTGAGCGCTGAAATCCAAGGACGCGTATAATATTCGAAGTAACGGCTGCGCGGCGTTACCTTTCCCGAGCTGAGGCTGATCCCGCGACTGATGGGCGGGATGGTCACGTGTGGCACCGTCGCCAAGATGACGTGCCGCGCGCGCACCTTCTCCAACGCCGAAAGGAAGCGCTCCAGCTCGATGCGGAAATGATCGGGCCGCCAGGCTGTGTATCGCTGCTTGACGTTCAGATCGTCGAAGCCCGGACCGCTCCAGATCACCCGCAGGTTGGCCACGGTTCTGAGGGAATTGTTCGAACCGAGCATGACCACCAGCGTTTCGATGCCATTGCCTGCAGCATCGCGTCCGTCTTCCGAGAGTTGTTGCGCCGCTTGTAAAGCCGTCAACGCTCGGTCGCCTTCGCGGGCGCCCGCGAGCACGCGATAGCCGGAACGCGCATTGGCGGTCTCGAAGTAGTTGTCGGGGGCGCGCGCGACTTCTGAGCTGCAGGTCGCGGCGGTTCTCTCGAGCACGTCTCGCATGTCCCAACCCCAGACCGCCAGATTGTGGTTGGTCGAAAGGGGGATGTCCTGATTCCATTCGCGCTTCCAGTGCTCACTGATTCGCCGAACCAGGCCCAGGACCTCGCCTGCTGCCCGGGCCTTTTCCCAGGCGTTGTCGAGCTTGGGTCCGAAACGCCGCTCGAGCGTGCGCACGATCAACTCGATGTTGAGCGGCATCCCGCCTTCGCCCCAATACATGGGATATCGGAAGTTTTCCGCCCAGCCCAATTCCCAGGCCACCAGGTTTGGCCAAGACAAATGAGTATTCGAGACAGCGAAGCTCTGAAACCCCTGCGTCAGCGAGTCTCCGAGCGTGACCAGGCGGTGTCGCGGTTCGCCATCCCGGGTAACCGGAACGGGGACGCCGAGGGTCGGGTCCAGCTCGGGCTTTCGCGCCTCGGCCGTGATTTTGACATCGGCGGGCGTGTCGTCGCGCAGGCGGTTGGGCTCGAGCAGCTCAGAAATGGAATTTAAGGTCATGAAAGTCCGTGCGCCTCAGCACACAGTCCGCAATTGGCGCTGGGGTCTCAATAGGGATTTTCTCACGCTGCAATGCTCGGATCGCCCCTGACGGATTCCGGTGAGCGCGCGCTCTCAGCCACATTCCCCTGGCTCCCTCTGAAACCAGCAATCGACGATTGCACCGTCGATGCCACGGTTTCCGCCAATAGCGGGCGCTGCTGCATCCGTCGCGGCCGGCGGCGCTACCATGGGGCCATCAGGCGGTCTTTAGGTAAAAGTTCACGGCGCGGCGCGCTAACTGCAGGATATCAATAGTGCACCCAAGCGATAATAGCCGACATGAGCTCGACACAGAGTTTGCTGGCGGCAGACTGAATACCTAGGTCGTGACATTCACTCGAATGGCGTCTACTCTGCGCTGAACAAGATGGCTGTGTCTGCTGAGACCTACAAAGTCGAAGTCGACCTGAGCGAGGACTCAGTAGACTCGTTCCTCCGGGAGGCCGCGGCCATCTCGGAGCCGAACTATGTCGACGATCCGAGAGCCATCCTGCGCATCGGCGATACTCTGTGCGCCCGTTTCGAAATCGAGCACGTGAGAGGCCGCGGTGGGATGGGCGCCGTCTACCGAGCGTTCGATCGGCGCGCTCAGTGCCGAGTCGCGCTGAAGGTCGTGGACCGCCTGGGTCCAAACTCCATGCGCCGATTCATCCGCGAGGGGCGGATTCTCTCGCAGCTGGAGCATCCAGGCATCGTTCGCTACCACGAGCACGGAAAGACGCCGGGGGGTCTAGCATTCCTGGTAATGGAATGGCTCGACGGTGAAGACTTGGAAGAACGTCTGACGCGAGCACCTCTCGACATCGACGAAAGCCTAATTCTGATTCGCCGCGTGAGTGAGGCCTTGCAGCTCGCGCATTCGAGCGGCGTGATTCACCGCGACATCAAGCCGAGCAACCTGTTTTTGCCAGCCTCGGACCCCGCGGCCGTGAAGGTTCTGGACTTTGGCATCGCGCGCTTCACCAAAGAGAACCACGCGATCACCCGCAGCGGAGATTTCCTGGGCACGGTCGGCTACATGGCGCCCGAGCAAGCAATGGGCGAGAAGCTCGTGGACGCCCGCGTCGACATCTTCGCTCTGGGCTGTGTTCTGTATCGCTGCCTGACGAATCGCGCGCCCTTCGAGAGCAGCCATGCCGTCGCGGTGATGGCCAAGGTGCTTCGCGAGGAGCCCCTCGCACCGAGCGAGCTACGGCCGGAACTCAGTACTCGATTCGACGCTTTCATCAGCCACCTGCTCGCCAAGCGCCCGGATGAGCGAGTGGGTAGCATCGCGGCGTTGCTGCGCGAGCTGGACGTGCTCGAATCACGCTCGAGCGAGGTGGTGAGCGTTCGGCGCCGCATGCCCGTGGGCCTGGCACGATCCGAGCAGCGCATCGTGAGCGTGATCCTGGCGGAGCCGGTGCTTCCGTTCCCGCGGGACGATACGCTGACAGCGGCCGAACCGCCCCTGGCTGCGGATGACGCGGCCCTTCGTCTGCTGTCGCGGGACTACTCGGCCGACGTTGCCCCGCTGTGCGGTGGGTCCCTGCTGCTGGTTTTGTCCGGGCAAGGTGAAGCGTACGATCGCGCGGCGCGCGCGGCGCAATGTGCATTGGCGCTACGCCAACTCCGGCCGGGGCTGGCACTCGCCATTGCTACCGGGCTAGCGGAGACCTCCGGACAAGTTCCGGTGGGAGTGGCGATCGATCGGGCTGCCGAGGTTCTGAAAGCGCAGCCATGCGGACTACCGAACGTCTATGTCGACTCGCTGACCTGTGGCCTAATCGAGTCCCGCTTCGAGCTGCGACTGCTCGGCGAGCGTACGATCTTGGTCGGCGAGCGCCGAGACACGGACACGACCCGCTCGCTGATGGGCAAGCGAACTCCCTTCGTCGGTCGCGACAAAGATCTGCGTTTGTTGGAAGCCACGCTCGAAGAGGTCAGCGCTGAGCGGGTGGCAAGAGCGGTACTCGTGACCGGACCGCCGGGCATCGGCAAAACGCGCCTGGCGAACGAGTGGCTCGCTCGCCTGGTCTCGCTGCCGGCCGTCCGTGTGCTCATCGCTCGGGCCGAGCCGATGGCGCTGGGCTCGGTCTTGTCTCTCGTTCAACCTCTGATTCGCTGTGCCGTCGGCATGCGCGACGCCGACTCTCCGGCGCTTCAATACGAGCGCCTGCGCCAGTACGTCGAGCGCATCGCGCCCGCCACATCCGAGCAAGCAGCGGAGTTTTTGGCGGAAATTCTGGGCATCGCTCCCGAGCCGCCGAGCGCGTTCTTTCGCGCGGCGCGCAACGACCCAGAGATCATGCGTGAGCAAATACGGCGAACGCTGCAAGCTTGGATTGATGCAGAGACCGCACACAATCCGGTGGTCATCGTCTTGGAAGATCTGCATTGGGGTGACGCCACGAGCGTCGCCTTTCTGGGCGACTCGCTGCGCCGACTCGCTGATCGCCCGTTGATGCTACTGGCACTCGCGCGACCCGAGGCAGAGCAAACATTTCCCGAGGTATGTAAAGCCGCCACGCTGCACATTCGCCTGAACGGCCTCACCCCCGGCGCCGCGAAAAAGCTCGTTCACGCGACGCTGGAGCCTCCGCCGAACGAAGCGCTCGTGGCGCGTCTGCTGCAGACCGCCGATGGCAACGCTTTCTATTTGGAAGAGCTGATCCGTC
>DATEPG010000530.1:0-4068 GCA_035273265.1 Polyangiaceae bacterium | reverse complement strand
GGCTCGGGCGGCGCAATGGCTGGCTCGGGCGGCGCAATGGCTGGCTCGGGCGGCGCAGCCGCGGGTTCTGGCGGTGCGGCAGCTGGTTCAGGCGGCTCGGCCGGGCAAACCACTGCAACCGGGTGCGCGAAGCTCACTGTTCCGTATTCTGTCGCCTCCCAGGTGGGCACCTTCGGCGCTCTCAGTCTAAACGGCGTTTTCGACCTCACCAACGCGACGATTGACACCAAGATCTACGTCGCGACGCAGGGCTCCGCGGCGGTCCTGCAATACCTCCTTGAGTGGACCAATGCTGCAAGTGTTACGTGTACGGCGTATGTTGGCTACACAAGCATCCCCGCTATTCTCAGCTCCGGGTTCGGCACGTACACGCTCATGATCAACACCACCTCGGTCCCGGCGACTACCAACGGCTATTGCAACGGCGTGGAAACGCCGCTCGACAGGACCAAGATTAAATCTATCGGCATTCAGCTCACTGGTAGCCCGACCGCCACACCCGCCACCAGCACGGTCTGGCTGGATTCGATCACGGTATCGGGTGCCAATCCGACGCTCGCCGCGCCAATCACCTTCGACAGCGCCGCGCCATTCACTGTGTATACCTATAATGGTCCTACCCCCCCAGCAACCGCTGTCTGGCAGGCGACCTGCCCGTAAGCGAGTCTGCGCCTAAGTGAACGACCACTGTTAAAGGTGCTTGAAGCCGATTTTCGAAGGGCTGCCTCTTCGAAAATCGGCATTCCAGTCGTAAATCAGCGTGCTGTCGGAAGCGAATCAGCAGAAGAAGCTGGGCACGATGTCGGCTTGAGGCGCGACGGAGGGACGCGGCCCCGGTTAAATCAGACTTGTCAACGCGCGACGAGATCCACTTGCGTCGCTTCGCTAGCATCGCCGCCCAAAAACCGCCCCGCGACGACCGAGAAGCTCGCAGGCAGATCCGTAACGAGCAAGTCGAGCCGACGCTCAGGCACGCGCTCACTGGGCGCCTTGGCCAAGCGTTCGTCGGCAATCCACTCAGCCACGACGGCCGCAGTCGCCTCCGCACTGTCCACAATCGGCACCGGATACCCGGCAAACTCCGCGGCAGCTTCGGCGATCAGCCCCTTGAGCAGCGGAAAGTGCGTGCAGCCAAGCACGATCACCGACGCGCCCGCGGCGATCAGCGGCTCCACATAGCGACGCACCACGAGGCGCGGCACTTCGCCCTCGACCCAGCCCTCTTCCGTGAGCGGCACGAGCAGCGGCGCGGCCAGCGCGACCACTTCATAGCGCGTCGAAAGCTGGCCCACAGCGCGCGGATAAGCGCCTGAGGCGACCGTTCCGGTCGTGCCCAGTACGCCGATTTTCGGCGTTTCTACGCAGCCCCTTGGCAAGGCATTGACGGCCGCCAACGCGGCGCGCGCGCCGGGTTCGATCACGCCGATGATCGGCAAATCGAACTCCGCGCGCAGAATGTCGATGGCGACCGCGCTCACCGTGTTGCACGCGACCACGATGCCTTTGACGCCGCGTTCGAGCAAGAGCTCGGAGCAGCCGCGCGCGTAGCGAACCACGGTTTGCGCGGAGCGGGTGCCGTAGGGCACGCGCGCCGTATCACCCAAATAGATGATGCGCTCGTGAGGCAGGGCTTGCAAAAGTGCGCGGGCGACGGTGAGGCCGCCCAGGCCTGAATCGAAGACGCCCAAAGGCGCGGCGGGATCTCGCGGGCCGCGCATAGCGTTCGTCAGACGTCCTCGATGCGCAGGATGCGCGGCGTGCCTTTCAGGAACGCTTTGCCTTGGATCGCTTTCACGGCGCGGCGTACCGAGCCCTCACTGCAGCGATGGGTGATGATGCACACCGGCACAGCGCCGTCTGCCTCGAGCGCGCGGCCTTCCTGCACCATTTGTTCGATGCTGACGCTTTCGGCGCCCAGCGCGGAGGCGATGTGCCCGAGCACGCCCGGGTGATCGCCGACGGCGAAGCGCAGGTAGTAGCGCGTCTCGACCTCTTCGATCGGCATCACCGCGCGCGCTTTGAGCTGGATGCCGCGCGTGGTCAGGCCCGGCTGACCTTCGATGCGCGAGCGCGCCACGTCCACGATGTCGGCGACCACGCTGACCGCTGTCGGCATGTCGCCCGCGCCGCGGCCCACGAGCAGGCACGGTCCGAGCGCGCGGCCCTCGACGAACACGCCGTTGAGCACGCCATCGACGTTGGCGAGCACGCTGTTTTTGCGCACCAAAGCCGGGTGCACGCGCAGCTCGACGCGCTCACCGCGGTCGTAGCCGATGCCCAAGTGCTTGATGCGGTAGCCGAAGCGGTCGGCAAACTGCAGATCCACCTCTTCGATTTCGCTGATGCCTTCGACCATGATCTCGGCGGCGTTCACGCTGGCGCCGAAGGCGAGCATGGCCATAACCACCAGCTTTTGGGCGGCATCGTGGCCGCCCACGTCGAGCGTTGGATCGGCTTCGGCGTAGCCGAGCTCTTGCGCCTGCTTGAGCGCGACCGCAAAGCTCATGCCCTCGCGCATGCGGGTCAGGATGTAGTTGCAGGTGCCGTTCAGGATACCGTGCACGCTGGCCACCGAGTCACTCGCGAGCGCCTCGCGCAGCGTGCGAATAATCGGGATGCCTCCGCCGACCGAGGCTTCGAACGCCAGATCGACGCGGCTCTTGATGGCCTTCTCGACCAACTCGGGCCCGTGCTTGGCGATCAACAGCTTGTTGGCCGTGACCACGCCCTTGCCGGCTGCGATCGCGCGTTCGATGTAGTCATAGGCCGGGTGCTCGCCACCCATCACTTCGACCACCACGTCGACTCGCGGATCGTTGAAGATGACGTCTGGATCGGTGGTGATCCATTCCTTCTTGCACTCGGCGACGCGCGGCTTGTTCGGGCTCTTGACCAGCACGTGCGTGACTTCGATGTCACCGCCGGCGCGCAGAGCCAGAAAGCTCTTATTTTCTTCGAGCAGCCGCAGCACCCCGCCGCCCACGGTTCCGCAACCCAGCAAGCCGATTCGAACAGGGGATTTTTCGCGTTCCAAAGTCACCAGGCCTCCGATTTCAGGGCGGACAGTCGCGCGACTCCCCTTGCCTGGTCAAGCGCTTAGCGTCGAGCGCGGAACCCGACGGCCGCTCGCCCCGTGCCCGTGCCCGTGCCCGGGTCCGTGCCCGATCTCCCTCAGGATTGGGGCCTGGGTTGATGGTCACCCAACCGTCGCAGCTCGTCACAGCCTTCGGCGTCAAAGGTCGGGAACACGGGCCAACGCGAGGTGCGCTGCGGGATAGCGATCGCCCCCTCTCACGCCGCCGCGTGCCGGGGTGTTGATGGACCGTCCTTCGCACGGCGGCCACCGAGAATCAGCGCTCATCCTGCGAGAAAGGGGCAGGTAGAGCCTAGCCGGCGGAGTCCGGCGCGGAGCCCTGCGTGCTGACGCTGCTGTCGGGTGCGATGTTCGCCTCGAGCCACGGCAATTTGGGCCGAATATGCGCCAAGATGGCGCGTTGGGGCGCGTTTTGCAGCTCATTTTCCCAGCTGCGGACGCGGGGGCGGCCGGCGTTGGCCACCACGGCGATCGGCATGCCCGTGACCGGATCCCGGTCGGCCACGAAGAACGAGTGGTAGTGCAGCTTTCCGTCGCTGCGCAGGCCAAAAATGACCACGATGTCGAAGGGTCGATATTCGTCGCGGTGCTGATAAATATCCCGGAAAAAGGTGGCGCGCTCTCGGAACGGGACGCGCTCGGCCAGGGTGGTTTCGGTAAATTCGAACCATTCCGGGTGGGCGCGCGCAAAGCTGACGAAGGTCTCCACGCTGCGCCGATTGTCCAAGCCGAAAGAGTCGAAATCCAGGGCGCCGCGCACGAACTCGCGCGGTTCGCCGCGGGCGCGAAAACGCGCTCCACTGGCGCGCTCCAAGGTGTCTGTCACGAAGTCGATACACACTTGGGGCACGCGCGGACGCCCGCGCGAATCGAACACCCAATAATCGTCTTCGTTGAACGTGTAGCGATCACGACCGTCCAGGTAGGCGCGGCGCCAAGCCGGACGCAATTGGCCATCTTGCTGCCCCTCTTCC
>DATEPG010000529.1:0-19955 GCA_035273265.1 Polyangiaceae bacterium | reverse complement strand
GTGCCTTTGTCGGAACCACAGGCGCCCGCGGCAAGCACGAGTCCGAGGCTGGTGAGTGAAAAGAGTCCGAAACTGGAGACAGACATTAATCTAGTCATTTGGGAAAACCTTATGAAAGCGCTGCAGGGCTGAGGTCACTTGCCGACGAAGGTCGTAATGGTCTTGCTCGCGAGCGAGGCCATGAACACCCCGCCGGTTACCGGCACCGCGGTGCCGGCCTTGATGTTCTCGGTGGCCGACGTCACGTTGGGTGTCATCGTAGCGGGCGCCGTGCCGCCAGCAATCGTGATCGGCATCATGGCTGCGGCGGCGCCCTTGTTGATGGCCACCACGACGACGGTGCCGTCCGCGCCTTTGTAGCCCGAGACCAGGACGTCCGCGTTCGTGTTGCCCGCAACTTCCACCGCGACGTAATCGGGGCGCACGAATTTACTGTAGTTGCCGAGCGCGTAGAAGCGCTTGGCGATGGTCGAGCCGCCCTTGACTAGAGCCAAGCCCTCGTTGTCGTCTTGGAAGTAGGCTTCGTACCACCAGAAGAGCCAGGCCGAGGCCTCGCCGACGGTAAGCGCCGAGTGGATCCAGCCAGCGACCGCGACACCGTTGTTGATGTCAGTCGACGGTCCTTGTTCCGGCCAGTGCTTCACCCCGGACATTTCGGTCTGCCAGACTTCTTTGTTTCGCTTGCCACCGTTGACGTCGGCCGGCCACGCGTACGCGATCTGCGAGTCGTACTCGTGTACTCCGAAGATATCGAAGGAGTTCCAGGCCGCTTGATCCTTCCACAGCCAGTGGCCGTAGTCGTAGCCGTTGCCGTCGAGGCAAGTTTGAGCGCACCCGGTTTCGGTCGGAGTGTTCGAGTAGCAGCCGCAGTTCAGCGGATCCGAGCTCTGCGGGTGACTGGCGACCAGCGAGCCCGTGGCCGATGCGTTGCTCCAGGCGTGGATCCACTCCGATGCTTCGGGCGCGATCACCTTGGTGGTGGGACTGACTTCTTTGATCTTCTTCCCTGCCACGGTGACCCATTTCACCATCTGCTTCGCGGTGTACACGGTCGTATCGTAGTCGTCAGTGCACGGCGGTCCCTTGGATGCGCAGGACGCAAAGTCAGACTCGTTGGCGATCGACATCGCGTACAGGTTCTGAGCCTTGGCGAAGTTGGCGATCGTCGTTGCCCACGAGTTGTAGCAAGTGCCGCCGTCGTCATCCTTCAAGTGCCCACCCTGGGTGGTCTTGCCGTTGGTCTTGCAACCTGCGGGCGGACTCCAGGTCGAGCCGATGATCTTTGCGCCTTTGGCCCGCGCTTCGGAGACGTACTTGCCAGTCAGAGTGCCGTCCGAATTCATGCCGATGCGAAGGATCGACAAGCCGATTCCGTTTTCACCCGTGGTGCCGTAGATCGTGTCGATGGGGATGGTCTTCTCGCCTGGCATCAACGCACTGTTGAGACCGAAGCCGACGATGGTCTGACGGGTTGCGTCGAGCTTCACCGTGGTGCCGTTCACGGGTGGGGCGCCGCTGCCTCCCGCGCTGGCCACCGTGCCACCCGTCCCGGTGCTGCTGCCACCGTTGCTGCTGCCACCGGTCGATGAGCCCGCGGCTCCGGACGGCGCGCCGCCGGCGCCTGCGGTGCCCGAACCGAGCCCGGCGGTGCCGCTGCCAGCGGTGCCAACGGCAGTGCTGCCGGCCGCAGGGTTCCCCGGACCTCCAGCGCTGGCGCCCACGGCGCCGCCACCAGCAGGCGCCCCGGCAGCGCCGCCAGACGGTGTTTTGTCGCTCGAACAGTTAGCGAGCGCGATTGTGAGGACCACGGGCCCAACCGACATCTGGCACACACGACCCATCCGTTCCCACAAAAAGCTACGTGTTCGCATCGCAGGACGGTGTGCCAGAAGATGCGGGAGAGTCAAGAGGCAAAACAAACTCCAAAGCATGCCGCGGGCCGCAATTTTTCGACTGACAATGCGGCGCCTCGGCTGACAATGCGGCGCCCGAGCGCGGCGCCCGAGCCGCGTCGGAATTCGCCAATTTGCGGCAGCGGATATTTGTACTCCAGCTCTAAACGAGCGGCCCCGCGTTCTTGGATTCGCCTCAGTCGGTCGGTCCGCCTGCTTCTTCTCTGCGTTCAATATTCTTCGTTCGATATTCTTCTTCGCTGCGTTGGCGCGCGCACCATCGATAGGATTGGCTCAGCGCGCGGCGTCGGAGCCAGTAGTCCCGCGTCGAGCACCGCTTGCAGCCGAGTTGTGCGCGAGCAGTTGCCGAGCAACTCTCCAGTTCGGGTGTTCGACGTCGAACACTTCGCCCCTGCTATCGGCAAACGCCAAGCGCAGAGTGCACAAGCCTTCGACTACATTGATCCGCGCCGCACATCGTTCGAGCTGAATCTGATGTAGGTTAGTTCGCTGCTGGTGCTGCACTTGGGGTCCTACGTCGCACGACTCCGCGCGTTCCAACAAACTTGCGGCGCGCGCATTCAACGTCATGCTGAGCGATCTCCACGCGAACCGCGGGCACGGTCGCTTGCGGAGCTGCATCTCGTCATAGGTAATTTGACGAGGTGCAGTATTCCCATTTCGAAACCTTCACTGAGCACCAGTGGCGGTATCCGCCGACAAATTACCTAGCGAAACTCGCCAACATGACATCGGAGTCAGGCACTACTAGTCGATGCACTGTCGTAATACGTCGGAGTGAAAGATCGCTACAGTCCGTAGCAAAATGGTATTACGCAATCAATGGGGCGGACGTATTCGGATGTGTGGCACATGTTGATCGGAATGGGATGAGCGCAAGCGAACGGGCTCCGGAGCTCGCAACAGAAACGACCAGCAGCGGGGGCTCGGTGACGCGGATACGCGCCGCGCGTCGGGTCGCTCCGTTGCACGAGGTCGTAGTCACTGGCATTGGGGTGGTCCTCCCGAACTGCTCCAGCCGAACACAGCTGTGGCAACAGCTGCACCAAGGGCAGTCGCAGCTGTGCTTGGACCAGGATGAAGTCTCATCCTTCGCCGTTGGCAGAGTAAAAGCCTTCGACAGCGCGGCAATCCTGTCCGACGTGCCTCGCGCCTACTACGCCAATTGCAGCCGCGAACAGCTATTTTACCTATGTTCCGTGGTTCAGGCACAGCGCGACGCAGGCCTGGATGCGAGTCAGATCGCCTCTGACCGTGTGGGACTGTTCGACGGAACCTCACGAGGCAACTTCGCGTTCTGGTACGAGCTCTTGAGCAACCGAGCCAGCGACGCGCGTCTATCGGTGCGGCATCTCAAGCAAGGCATGCCCGGACAAGCGGTGGGCGTGGCGGCGGCAATGTTGCGCATCAAGGGCCCGACCTACACCTTCAACGGGACCTGCGCCTCCGGCGCGATCGCGATCGGCAATGCTTATCGTGAGCTGCAGGCCGGGCGCATCGACATCGCCTTTGGCACAGGCCACGACGCCGCGCTCGTGCCGGCAATGTTCGAAATGTACCGCGACGCGGGCCTCATGAACACGGAAGCAGAAATCGCCGAAAGCTCGCTACGAGCCTTCGTGGGTCACTCCAAGAACGTGTTCGGTGAAGGTGCCATCTCCCTAGTCCTCGAGACACGTGACCATGCCGAGTCGCGCGGAGCGCCGATTCTGGCGCAACTGGCGGGCTACCGACACGGAAACGGCGGCGAGCACCCGACCGATGTCGATTTTACCGGGTCTCGGCCCGCGAATTTGATTGAAAACGCACTGGAAGAAGCCGATTTGTGCGCGGACGGCGTAGACCTCGTGGTCGGACATGGCAACGGGGTCACCGCCAGTGATCTGTCCGAGCTCAACTACATGCGCCGGGTGTTCGGCTCGCGCACGCGCGACGTCCCGCTGATCTCCACCAAGCCGATTTACGGGCACACATTGGGAGCATCGAGCGCTCTGAACGTGGCAGCCGTCGCTTTGATGCTGCACGAGGACTACGTCATTCCCACGATCAACATCGACGAGAGTTTGGTCACGGAAGGATTCAACCATCAAGCCAACCGCGGGATCGCACGCGCACTCCGTTCCGGAGTAGCCGTCAGCTTCGGGATTGGCGGTCAGAACACGGCCATCGCCCTCAAGAAGGGATAGAGGAGTCAGCATGCAGGCAATCGGTTTGAACGCACGGCGTGATGCCAGCTACGCGAGCGAGATTGTAGCCTCTGCCTACGCCTACCCGAGCGAAGCGGTGGACAATGCAGAGTACTTGCGCCGTTGCCGCTTCGTCCCGAGCAGCTCGGCGGAGTCGCTCGCCCTGGAGACGCGCATGAGCACCCGCCGTTGGTGCCTTCCCCAAGAAAACACCGCCACTTTGTGCGAAAATCTAGTGGAGCGCTTGCTCACCCAGCACGGCCAACCGATGACTGAGATCGACGCCGTGATCGTGGCGTCCGGAACGACCATGACCATGGCCCACCCGTCGGATCCGAGCAACGTCGCCTATGCTGATTTGGCGCCCTTGATCCTACGCCAGCTCGGCCGAACGGACGCGCTCGGGCTCGACATCAAGGCCTGCTATTGCTCGGGATTTTTGCGTGGGCTTCAGGTGGCCGACTCGCTACTTGCCAATCCCAACTATCGCTCCGTGCTGCTGGTGGCCGCCGAGCAAGGCAGCCGGTTTGCAACCGCCGCCAGCAACCGCAGCTCCTTTTGCTACATCGTGGGCGACGCGGCAGGAGGCATGGTCCTGCGTCGCGTTGCGCCGCGCTCGCGCGTGGGTATCCTCGACTACTGCGGCTACACCGACGTCGCTAAGCTTGCCTGGGTGGGGATCGGAGAAGATGCCGCCTCGATCATCATGCTCGGCTCGCGCGCGGCCGACGCGACACAAGGCATGTTGCTGGAGATGGCGCACACGCTTCTGTCCAGAAACGGCCTGTCGGTAGGCGACATCGATTGGCTGCTGCCGATTCAAACCCACGCCGGCCTGCTGGAAGAGGTGCGCCGAAGGTTGGAGTGGCCAACGGAGAAGCTGCTTTGGCGCGGGGACGTGAACGGCTTCTCGGGCAGCGCCAGCATCCCATCGTGCTTCGCCGAACAGGTCGAGCAAGGGCGCATTCAAAAGGGGCAGTTGGTCCTCTCGCTCGCGGTCGGAGCCGGCATGAATTGCGCGGGCGCGCTCTATTACGCCTGACGAACCCCAAATGAAGCGAATGGCCCTCAGCGAGGCGATTACCCGCCATGTGCGCCGCGGCATGCACCTCAATTTCGCGTCGACGCCGAGCCGCTCGAACGCGGCAATCCGCGAGCTTTGCCGGCAGTTTCGCGGCCAAGCGCCAGGCTTCGAGCTCAGCGCGACCGGCTTTCATTCGCTCGCGCACTTGCTGGTCAAGTTGCAGCTCGGCCGGCGCTACATCGCCTGCTTCTTCGGTGACAACTACCCGACGCCGCGCCCCAATCAACTGTACCGGGCGGCACTCGAGCGCGGTGACGAGCTCGAGCATTGGTCGCTCTGGAGCTACGTCTCCGCACTGCGCGCTGGAGCCCTCGGACAGCCGTACGCCGTCACCAATTCGCTCTCCGGAACCTCGCTCGGCGCGGCGCTCTCGCGCGCCGGCAAATTCCTGGAGCTACCCGATCCAGTCGACGCAACCAAGCACCTGGGCCTGGTCACTGCGATCATACCGGACCTAACGTTCGTGCATGCTGTGGCGGCGGATAGCGCCGGCAACGTGCTCTTCGCTCCCCCGCTCTCAGAGGGCCTGCACGGCGCGCTCGCCGCCCGAGAGGGCGTGATCGCGACCGTGGAGTGCGTGCTGAATGCGGCTGAAATCGCCGCGTTTCCCGAGCTAATCGCGCTGCCCAGCCACCGCATCCTCGCCGTTTGTGAGGAACCGTTCGGCGCGCATCCACAGCCACTGCACTTTGCCCCCGCCGCCCCTCGCGTGCGAACCTATGGTGACGACTACGAGCACTATGAGCTGTGGCGCCGCCTGGCCGACGGCTCGCACCCGTTCGACGATTTCGAACGGGTGCTCGATGCCGAGGACGGTGGTCGCGCCTATCGAGAGTTCGTCGGAGAAGCGCGACTCCAGAGCCTGCAAACGCACGCCGGACGCGCGCGGCCCAAGCCGTCGTCAAGGTCGGCAACGGCCCTGACTCATGAACTTTCCGCCGCTGATCGCCTGATCTTGCTGGCAGCGCGCGCGATCGCCCGCCGCGTCTCGATCGTCGGGCATCCGAGCATCCTCGCGGGCCTCGGACAAGCCTTCAGCGCGGTGCGTCTGGCCAAGCTGCTCCTGGGCGAGCAACCAGGCGATGCACCGGAGGTAATGGTGGAGACTGGCTTTGCCGGGATGAACGTCCAGCTCGCGCGCTCCTTCTTGCTCAGTCAGGAAAACGTGGCCACCGCGCAGCGTCTCGGTTCGGTCGAGTCGATGCTCGGGGCGCTGACCTGCGGCGGCAACAACCGTTGCCTCGGCGTGATAGGCGCAGCCCAGGTGGATCTCGCCGGCAACGTCAATAGCACCATCGTAGACGGGCAATTTCTGGTCGGCTCCGGCGGCGCCAGCGACATCGCATCATCCGCCGCGGAGGTCATGGTATTGGCCCCATGCGACCCGCGACGCTTGCTGGGCGAAGTCGAGTACATCACGAGTCCAGGGCACTCGGTGCTGACCGTCGTTACCGATCGCTGCACCATTGCACGTGCGTCCCGGAACGCGCCCTGGATGGTGACCGACCTCGCGCCCGGGCTGCCAGTGCAAGGCGCGCAGCAGGAGATCACGCGGCGTTGCCCGTGGCCCCTCACCTGGCCCGAGTCACTGAGCCAGAGCACGCCTGCGAGTGATCTGGAACTTTGCTTTCTGACGAGCTTGGTCGAAGCTCCCATCGAATCGCCGTCGCCTGGCCGAGCGCGGGTCGATGCCTGAGCTATACATCACAGGTCTCGGTAGCTACTTACCGCGACGGATGGTTGCAAACCAAGAGCTGGCAGCGCTCCCGCACGCGCGCAGCCTGGAAGAGATCGAGCGCGTGGGGATCCGTCGGCGCGGTTGGGCGGGCGATGACGAAGGCGTCGTGGAGATGGCGCTCAGCGCGGCGCGGCAAGCGCTGGCCGAATCCGGTATCGCGGGCGACTCGCTCGACTTCGTGATCCTCGCGAACTGGACGGAGCGCCGTTACGTGCCCGACTTCGCACCGCGCATTCAGCGGGCGCTGGCTGCCGAACGGGCATTTGCGTTCGACGTGTGTTGCGCGTGCTCCGGGTTCCTGTTCGCGCTCTCGATGGCTCACGGCTATCTGCAAAATCCGCGATTTTCTCGGGGCCTCTTGCTCGCGTCGGACCGTTCGTCGCAGCGCATGCGTCCGGGCAGCCGCGCCACCCTGGTATTTGGTGACGGAGCCGCAGCCGCGGTGGTCGAGCGAGACGCGAAGCGCGGAGGAAAGTTGATCGACTACGAGCTACGAACCGATGGCTCACGCAGCGACATCATGGAAATCGATTCGGACGGATATCTGCAGGCACACATCAAGCAGCGTGACTTGAACGAGCTGGCAGGTCGCTCGATCGCCGAGGTTTGCCACACACTGCTGGAACGAAATCGAATCTCCTTGGCTGATGTCGACTGGATCATTCCGCATTCTGGAACCCCTGGAGTGCAAGTCATGGTCGCGGAGCACCTGCGCGCGCCAGCCGAGAAGGTGTTGACCAACTTGGTCGATATCGGCAACGTCACGGCCGCCTCGATTCCGACTGCGCTGCACCACTTCAAGCAAATGGGGGTGGTCAAGCCCGGGAGCCTCATTCTTTCTGCGTCCGTGGGCTTGGGCTGGCAATACGCCGGGGCTTTGTACACGGCATGAGCCGCTCCCTCGCAGGCAAGACGGCTGTGATCACCGGTGTCACGTCCGGGATCGGACGTGCAACGACGTTCGAACTGTGCTCCGCGAATGCACAGGTGGTCGGCATCGGACGCAATCGGCTCAGGCTGGAAGAGCTGGCGGCAGAACTCGGGTCCTGCTTCTCGTTCATCGTCGCGGATCTCGCTCACGGAGCCGATCGCAGTCGGGCGATCGAGGCACTCGCCGCCCACCCCGGTCCGATCGACGTCTTCGTCAGCAACGCGGCCGAGTGCGCGTACGAAAGTCCGCTGACGGTGAGCTCCGAGATGATGGCTCGCTTGTTCGCGGTGAACGTGACCGCTTCCGTCGAGCTGTGCCAAGCGCTCGTCCCGCTCATGTCCCGGGGCGGTCAGATCGTGCAGCTATCGTCGGTCGCCGCTCGCTTCATGCCAAACTCTCGGTTTGGGCCGTACGCGGCGAGCAAGGCGGCGATCGAGCAGTTTACAGAGGCGTTGCGGCTCGAGCTACATCCACGCGGTATCCAGGTGTCCCTTCTGCGGCCGGGCCTGGTCGACACGGCCATCTACGACAAAGTGGACGGATTCGCTGCGACTCGAGCCAAGCTCGTCGAACAAGTTCCAAAGTGGCTCGAGGCGCAGGACGTTGCAGAAGCGATTCGTTGGCTTCTCGAGAGACCGCCGCACGTCGTGGTCAGTGAGCTGACCGTTCTACCTGCTGGCCAAACACGCTGAGGGAAGATCATGAGCAAACCGGACTTCGTGACCGCGACGGAACGCTATGTCGAGGACATCTTCGGTCCGGGTACGGGCGAAAAGCACCTCAAATTCCTGGAGCGCATCGAAAACCCAGCGCTACGTGAACAAATCCTGCGCTTCCATGTGATGGAAGCCGATACCAGCCTGATTTCGCGAGAGGAAAACTATCTGATTGGGATGTGCGTGCTATGCGCGGGCAAGCACTACTCGACCGCCGGGATGTTCGCAAAGACTCTGCTGCACCTGGGCATGAGCAAGGCCAAGCTGCTGGAGGCGGTCGCTCGGCTCTCGATGTGGGTCGGCGGCTTGCCCAGCGTCGAAGCCGCGTTCGTGATCCAGAAGGCGATCGCGGACTACGAAAAGTTCGGCGTTTCATCGCTCGCCGTCTGGTTTCCGGAAGCAGGCACCGAGCATGGCTGAGCAGAAACCAGCGTTGCTCGCCGGCTGTCGGGGCGTGATACTCGGCGTCTCGGGCGAAAATGGCATGGGCTTTCAAGCAGCCAAAGCCCTGCGCGCGCTCGGCGCGGAGGTCGCGCTGACCTGTCGCCCCACGCGTCGAGACTCGGTTGAGCGCCTCGCGGACCAGCTGGGTTGCTCGTGCGCGGAGCTGGACGCCTCGGATGAAACGTCTTTCGAACGGGCGTTCGCCAGCATCGAGCAGTCGCTGGGCGGTCTCGACTTCATGGTGCACACACTCGTGCACGTGCCGGAGGGCATTCTACGCAAGCCGGTGTACGAGCTTTCAGCCGAGGAGTTCTCGAGCGTGCTGGACGTCGGCGTCCGCTCGCTGCTCGTTGCCTGCAAATTCGCGCTGCCGCTCCTGGCGCGCTCGGCGCATCCGCGCGTCGTGGCGCTGACGTCTGCCGGCTCGGACTTCGTCATTCCCAACTACCACGCCGTGGGCATCAGCAAGGCGGCGCTGGCCGCGACCGTTCGCTATCTGGGGCAGGAGCTCGGTCCACAGGGCGTGCTGTGCAACTCGCTCAGCTTCTCGATTATCGCCACGGACGCAGCACAGCGCGTGATTGGCCAGCATGAAAGCCAGCAAACTCACGGCTATCTCGCCAAGCGATCGATGACGCGGATGCCGTTGGAGTTTGCGCATGTCACGAACACGCTCGGGTTCCTGGTCAGCCCACTGTGCACGAATCTGACCGGTGAAACGTTGTCCGTGGATGGTGGCTTTTCGCGCAACTATTTCTGAGCTCGGAACGAAGCGACTCGAGGCGATCAACAAATAGAATGGGAGCGTCAAGAATGAATAGCAGGTTGAAGAGTTTTCTGAGATCAATCGTCATGCCGGCAGCCATGTGTGTGGGCCTGCTCGGCGCGGGACGAGACGCCTATGCGCATGGGCCGACCCACCATCACTGGCCTTCTGGGCCGAGCACGCTGACCGGCGATCTCAGGACGCGCCAAGTCGATTGCTCGACGCTGTGTACGCTGGGCGTGCTCACCGGAGAGCTCAATGGGCGCCTGGATTTCGTACTGACGTCGATGACACCGACGGAGGACCCCGCCGTATTTCTGTACGTGGGCACGAACACCATCACCACCGCGAGCGGGACCTTGTTCGGAATCGATCACGGCGTTTGGAACGTGGAGACCGGGGAGTTCGTCGACTACATGACGTTTTCCAGAGCCACCGGCGCGTATCGCGGAAGGACCGGGAGCTTCTCGATCTCAGGCATCTTCGACCCCGTTTCTGGGCGTGGTCACAGCGACTACCGGATGGCGCTCGCTGCTCGTGATTGACCACCTCAGCTGCCTGAGCGAAGGCGTGCGAGCGCCAACAGATCCGCGTGCCACGGCTTGAGGTGGGCGAGGGTCAGAGGCTTCACAGCCGGACGTTCCGAAAGCTCGACGACGCGGCGGTATGCGCGCGCCGCCGCGTCGACGAGCCCCACTGTCTCATGACAAAGCGCCAAGTAGAACGTGGCAATCCAAGAGTCCGGGTCGAGAAGGAGAGCGGCGCGTAGCTCCCTCAGGGCCGAGTCGATCTCGCTCTCCAGGTAGTAGGTGACGCCGGCATGAGTCCGGGCCTCGGCGTCACTGGGCTCCATGTCGACCGCCGCTCGATACAGCTCGAGAGCCTCTACCAGTGCGCCGCTGCCGAGCAGCGCATGTCCGCGGTCGAGCAAGGAGCGCAGCGCCAGCCGTTCGCCGACCAGCGCCGCCTGCTTGGTCGCTCGATCGTCTGGCTGGGCCACGTCGGCGGCGTTGGCTGGCAGCGCGGGTAGCGGCCCGAGCCAGGCCTCTCGGGATGCGCTTGGAATGAGTGACCGGCGTTTGGCTGGTGCAGGCTGCGCTTGCCGCTGCGCGGAGACCCGCCGGAAGGCGAGTCGCTCGGCGACGTACGCCGGTTCGAGCTCGGGCGGCAGGCTAAATACGATCTCGCTCGAGCCCACCATGAGATGCCCCGCGGGGCGAAGAGAACGCGCCAGCGTCTCGAAGACCGCATGCGCCTGCTCGCGCACGAAATAGATGAGCACGTTGCGACACAGGATCAGATCCCAGCCGCTGCCGGTGGCTGGCAGTGCTGGTGGACCAACCAGATTGCGCGTTTCGAAGCGCACGGCCTTTCGCAGCGAGGCGTCGAGTAGCCAATCGTCGGCCGCCACGCGGGTGAAGTGCCGCTTGAAGCGCGCCGGCAGCTCGCGTAGCGAAAACCCGCCGTAGCGCCCGCTTCGAGCTCGATCGAGCGCGCGCGAATTCACGTCAGTGCCCAGCACCTCGACGGGTCGCCCCAACTCCTGGCTGGCGATCGCGATCGAGTAGGCGTCTTCACCGGTTGCGCAGCCCGCTATCCATACTTGCAGCGGCCCGCCATGCGCCGAGGTGTCGCGGAGCAGCTGCATGATGGCCAAGAGCTGCGGTGGGTCCCGAAAGAACCAAGTATAAGTGACGGTGATCGAGTCCATCAACGCCTGAAACTCAGGGCAAGTCGGCCCCGTGAGCAGCTCCAGGTATTGATCGAACGAACGAAGTCCGAGCTCGCGAACGCGGCGAGCAGCGTAGTCACTCGCGCTGCGATCGATTCCGCCTCGCGTCGCTTCGATGCCGGCCCATTTGGCCAAGAGCGCTGCAAGTTCAGGCCGCACGGTGGCTGCTCATTTCCCCGTGGGGGCTTGGACCGCCGCCCAGGCCAAGAGCGCGCGAACGATGCCCGGGGGATCGGCCGCTGCCTGCGCGGCCCCGGCCTCGAGCGCCGCGCGTGGCATGCCGAACACGGCCGAGCTCTCGCGGTCCTGTGCCAGAGTGAGGGCGCCGAGTACCCGCATCGCCGAAAGGCCCGCGACGCCGTCCTGGCCCATTCCGCTCAGCACGACGGCTGCGGCGCGCGTCCCGAAATGCACGGCCAGCGATTCGAACAAGACCGTGGCAGCGGGGCGGCAGTTCTCGATGGCAGCGGCGCGCGAAAGCCCCCAGTGGCTGCCGTCCACGGCAATCAGGTGCTCCTCGTCCGGCGCCAGGTACACCGTGCCGGCGCAAATTTTGCCGCGATTGCCGGGGATCTGCACGAGCAGCGGTGTGCGCGAGCGTAAGAATTCGGCGAACGCCGGGCCAAACCCGGGCGGCAGGTGCTGCACCACTGCGACTGCGCAGGGAAAGTCACGCGGCAGGCCGCCCAGCACCGCAGCCAGCGGCGTGGGCCCGCCCGCGGAAGCGCCGATGCCAACCACCGCTACTGGCGCGTCGTTCGGTGCGGGTGGTGCGCCGGACGCGAGCCGCTGCAGTGCCTCGACGTCGAGCTTCCGGCCGAGTTTGCCTGCAACGTGGCGTACGACGGGAACCTGGGACAGCGTGCGCACCATCGAGCGCAAGCGAGCTTGTGCTCCTGGATCCGACGCGGAGGGCTTCTCTGCCAAGTCGAGCGCGCCGCGCCGAATCGACTCGAACACGGCGTCACCACGGCGAATCTGCGGCTGCCCGGTCACCACCAGGATGGGCAAAGGGTCCTCGGCCATGACTTGCTCGATGGTCGCGTGTCCACCGGTGCCCGGCATCTGCAAGTCGACGAGCAAGATATTGGGCGCGGTGCGTTGGATGAGCGCGATTACGGCATCGCCGCTGGCCGCCTCACCAACGACCACGATGTCACCCTCCGCCTGCAGCATGTCGCGCAGCTGCGCGCGGCAGATCGCCGAATCGTCCAAGACCAGAGCGCGAATTTGCCTAGTCATGCCGCACCCGCAAGCCGCAAGACGACTTCCAGCAGAGCATCGCCCTGAAACTCGGTCTTTACCAGATAGGCGTTGGCGCCGAGGCTCGCTGCGCGCCTTCGATCCTCGACTGAACCAAGCGTGGTCAGCATCACGACCGGCAATCGCTGCGAGCGATGACGAATCTCTGCCAGCAAGTCGAAACCTCCCATGCGCGGCATTTCCACGTCGCTCAGCACCAGATCCGGCATGTTCTGCTCGATGGCGGCCAGCGCCGCGAGGCCATTTTCCGCCGTGTGAACGACCAAGCCCGCCGAGGCCAAAATCTCCGAGAGCAGCTCGCGAACCACCGGTGAATCGTCGACGACCAAGATCCGCTTGGTCGCTGCACGGGGACGCGCAACGGTGGAGGTGACGCCCTCGCGTCGGCGGAGCCGCCGGCGCAAGAACTCGAGTTCCAGCACCAGCACCAGCCTGCCGTCCTCCAGCATGGCGCTTGCGCCGATGACTCCGGTGCTGGCCAGGACCGGCTCGGCTGGACGACGAATCAACTCCCACTCGCCCAAGACCGCAGGCACCGCGAGACCATAGCGCTGACCGCCGAGCTCGAGCACGAGCCGAAATTCTTGCTCATCGTCGGTCTTCGTGCCGAGCACCTCGCTCAGCGTGAGCAGAGGCATCGCTTCACCATCGTGGTGTAGAACGTTCTGCCCGTGCGCCTCGCCTGCGTCGCTGGCGCTCAGCACAGCGCGCACGATGCGTGAGGGTAACGCGTACAGGGCAGACTCGAACACCACGATCAGCAGCGGTTCCTTGGTGATCGCGAACGGAACCGAGACGGCGAAGCGAGTTCCTCGACCGAGCTCCGAGCTGATTTCGACGCGACCGCCGAGCGAGGCGAGCTTGCGGCGTACCACGTCGAGACCGACGCCGCGCCCGGACAACTTGTCGACCCGATCACGCGTCGAAAATCCGTGTTCGAAGAGCAGCTCGAGCACCTCCGCGTCACTCGCGCGGCCAGCGCGCTCGACGCTCAGCAGACCTCGCGCCACCGCCTTCTCGCGCACGGCATCGGGATCGATGCCGCGGCCATCGTCCTCGACCGCAAAGGTCACGCTCGGGCCGAGCGAATTGGCGGTCAGTCGAATCGTCCCGGTGGCAGGCTTGGGATCTCGTTCCTCGGGTAGCTCGAGCCCATGGTCGATGGCATTTTGGATCAGGTGTAGGAGCGGCTCACCGAGCTGATCGAGCACGTCGCGCTCGAGCTCGACGCCCGTCGCGTGGATCTCGAACTGCACGGACTTTCCCAGCTGTTCCGCCAACTTTCGGGCATGCTCGGCGAGTTCGCGCAGCGTTGGTTCGACCGGGGTCAGGCGCAGCGCCCAGGCTCGCGCGGTAGCGTCGTCGAGCAGCCCTCGGCACTTCTCGAATCTGTCGACGAATTCGCTCTTGCTCGAGGAATTTTCCAAGGCCAGCGCGGTCCGCGCATACATGCCGGCGAAGGCGGCCGCCAAATCGGCGACCTTTTCGCACAGCGCGTCGATGGCGGCCGCGTCCACCTGGGTCCATCGCACTTGCTTGCGCGCGCTGCTGGCGTCCGGCGCCGTGCTCGCCGCTGGCACGGAAGGAGCCAAGGCCGGTTCCGGCAAGCTCATTCCGAGATCGCTCGCGACTCGTCTCAGGGCCTGCTCGTCGCCGCCGCTCTCGTCGAGCTCGCTCTGCATGGCGTTCAAGGCACGGCGCGCGACTCCTGGTGCTGGCTGCGCGTGGTTCGAAAAGGCGTCCTCCAGGCGGTGCGCAACGTCGGCGATGGTCTCCAGCCCGAGCATTCGGGTTTCACCCTTGAGGGTATGAAGCTCGCCCAGGAACAGCTCCAGCGCGCCGGCACGCGGCGAGTCGACCTCGAGTTCATCGAGGAATTCTTGCAGGTTCCGCAGCCGAGCGAGCACGGCTGCGCGAAAGCGCCCCAGCAACGCCCTGCGTGCATCAGTCATGCGATTTTTGGCTCGATCACACGAAATTGTCGAACGATCGAGGACAGCGTATCGGCTCGTGTCTTGAGACTTTGGGCCGAGGTTCGCGTTTGCGACGTGGCACTGACGGCTTGAGCCACCACGTCTGCAATGTTCTTGACGCTTTGCGACACCTGCTCGGTCCCGCTCCGCTGTTGTTGCGTCACGAACGTGATTTGACGCGCGGCTTCGGTCGTGCCCTCGGCGAGCTTTCGGCTCTCCTCGGTCGCCATCACCGTCGACGATCCGGATTCCCTGATGTCGTAAACCAGCTTCTTCACGTCCTGGACCGACGCGGTCACGCGCTCGGCGAGACGCCGCATCTCGCCTGCCACCAGAGCAAAGCCGCGTCCCCCCTCGCCTGCTCGGCTGGCTTCGAGCGAACCGTTCAAGGCCAGCAGATCGCTCTTGTCGGCGATGTCGCGAATGACCTCGAGGATCTCCCCAATGCGACCCGCGTGGCTGCTCAACTGCCCGATCCGCTGCACCATCTCATCGGTATTCTTGAGCGTTCTTTCGGCGTTCGACAGCACGCCTTGCACGGCGTCCGAGACATGCGCCGCCGAGTTCGAAAGTGAATCCATGGTTCGGCTGATCTCGACCATGGCGCTGGATTGCGAGGCGGCCGCCGACTCTTGCTCTTGAGAGGCGGCGAAGATCTCGGCAGCCGCGCTGGCCAAGTCGACCGATGTTTCGCCAATCTGAGCGACGATGTCGCGAAGTCCGACGAGCATGCTGCGAAAGGCGTCGGGCAGCTCGCCGGTGCCCGCTATCTCGACACGCAGGTCGCCGGTCGCGATGCCCTGGGCAGCCTGCGAAAGCCCTCGCATCAGGTTCATCAGATCGTTGAATTTTTCGGTGAGCACGCCCACCTCGTCGCTCTGTTCGACAGGTAAGGAGCCCATCTTGGACAGCTCGCCCTCCTCGACGACGAGGCTAGCGGCGCGAGTCAGCCGCTCGATCGGACCCGAGATCGCGCGACTCAAGATCAGCGCGCACACCGGCGCCCAAATGCCGACCACCAGCACGAAGATGGCTGCGCTCAGCCCGAAGCCGCGCGGAACCGAGACCGGCGCATCCAGCACCGTCAAGACGGCGTGGCCGGTAGCGAGCCGCTCGAGGGCCGCCACTCGCGGCAGATCGAGGCGTGAGAGCACGAAATTACCACGCGCCTTGTGCGTTCGTGCCCAATCACGAAGCTCTTGATCTCGTTCGAACGCATCTTCTTCGCCCTCGGCCGCAATCGCAGCGCCGTCCGGCGCGAGCACGAAGCTCTTCAACGGGGCCCGCGAGGCTGCCTGAACCAACGGCTCGAGCGCAGCTCGGGGCCTGTCCCGCGTCAGCGAGTCTTGTACTTGCGCGCTCAGGCGAGCGTTCGCAAGCTCCGCGCTGAGTGTGCGCTGCTCCTGGTTCGACTGGACTTGCTTCATGTAACCCAGCGCGGTCATCCACAGCGTTGGACCGAGCGCGAGAGCGATCGACACCACACCGATCCGAGCCTGGAGTGATTTGGGAGTGCGTTCGAGCAGGATGCCGTGCTTGCTGGCAAAGGCCCCACACTCGCTGGCAGCGTTCGCGCTCAGCATTCCGATCAGAGGGAAGCCGAACGCGAAGGAACCAAAGCCGAGCCCACCCAACAGGAGCAAGACGGCTTCCACGACACGCGGGCCGGTGGGTAAATGTCCGACGCCGAGTACCAACAGCGTGGCAGTCACGACCGCGTAGGCGATCACCCAAGATGCCGCGTAAAAGCTGCCAAAGCGATAGGAGATGGCTTGCAGAGCCTGATCAGCCTGGCTGACGACGCTGGGGCTGCGCGCTGCAACCGGCAGGCGCGCGAAGCGCTCGTACGGTTTCAGCTGCAACGTCAGGAACGGTCCCCACAAGAGCGCCTTCAGGATCGCGGCCGAAGCGAGCAACCAGTGCGCAGGCGCATAGCCATCGATGCCGATCAATTGCTCGAACGCCACCACGACCAGGGGTGCGAACAATATCTCGAGCAGTAGAAAGGCGAGCCCGCAGCGCGCCGTCAGTGTCCTCAGCATCAATCTTGCCTTTCAGCGAGCTGCGAGTTCATGCTCCCGGGTCCAATGACTGGGCCTGGGTAAGCGAAGCCAGGAGCGACTGTAAATCCAGGATCGGCATGACCAGGCCCCGAACCTCCGCCTCGGAAACCGAGTGCGGCCGCGATACGGCATGCGCCGGGCGGATCTGCTCGGAGGTAAATTCCTGTACCTCTCGAGCTTCATCGACGGGGACCGCCAGCAAGCCGCGATCGACCTCGGCGATCAAAGTTCTCGGTCGCGATAGTTTCGATGCGAGTGGGGAAAGGCCGAGTATGGCGCCGAGGTCCACCAGTGGGATGGCGCGACCGCGCCAGGCGACCACCCCCGGCAACTCGCGGGTCGTGTGGGGGATCGACAGCCAGGGCTGCGCGCCCAAGATCTCCTGGATCAAGGCGGCTTGAATGAGCAGCCACTCGGACTCGATGCGTACCGGGAGTAGGGGGACCGACATACTGGCGTGACGAGATCCCGGGCGCGACCGGCCAGCGTTCAAAGGTGAGCCAAACCCGCGTAACAAGACAATGGAACGACAAGAGCAGATTCGCTGTCTCTGAACAACTCCGCTGTTCACCGCGATGAACTGTCGAATTCCGACAGCATGTCGGATTCCGACGTTTCTATCCGTCGCTAGCGTCCTCGCACATCCTGCGTACTAGCGGGCAGGGTTTGCTTCCTGGTTGGCTTGCGCTTTGCTTGTGGCCGCTAATCAGCCGGCAGGATTGTCCGTAGGTTCAACAGCCCCTTCCCGCGGGAGTTGCGTGTCTTCAAACGACTTAGAAAAGCAGACGGTTCTGGTGATCGACGACAGCGAGATCATCTTGCAAGTGACCCGCGGGGCACTCGAGGCCGCGGGCTATCGTGTGATCACGCGTTCACGAGCAGCAGGCAGCGTTGCGCTGTTGCTCCACGAAAAGCCGCACCTGGTGCTACTCGACGTGAACATGCCGACGACCTCTGGCGATACCCTGGCCCGCGTGTTCGGCAAAGCGCAGTCGGGGGTCGAAACGATCATCCTGCTCCATTCCACGCTGCCGGCCGAAGTTTTGCGCGCCAAAGCCGAGGCTTCGGGCGCGCACGGCTACATTCAAAAAACGGGTGATCTGTATGCGCTCGTTCGGGCAGTCAATCGCTGGATCAAAACGCACCCGAGTAGCGGTCGCCTGCGGTCGGCGGCGGCTGCAACATCGCCGGAGTCCGGAAACTCGCGTTCGAGTAGCATGCAGCGCGTCGCCAGCAGGCTCGTCAGCGACGAACCGTCCCCGGCCGAGCCGCCGTCACGACCAGCACGCACTGACGCTGCTCCTGCGTCCGTAGTCATGTTCGTCGATGAAGACATGGCAGTATTGTCCGAATTCCGTCGCTTGGCGCAGGGCCTCGATTCGATCGTGGAGTTTGCGCTTTCTGGGACGAATGCCTGGCGCAAGATCCAAGGTGCTGACGCTCCGGACGTGGTCGTTTGCGGAGTCAAACTGAGCGATCTACCAGCGGCCGAGCTGTATCGCCGGGCGATTGGCCTGGATGCCGGTTGGCGCGACCGCTTCGTGTTCGTGATCGGAGCGGGTGAAACCGGACACTTCAGCGATGCGCCGACCTTGCGCTACCCGATCGACGTTCGTCGCATGCGTGACGCAATCCGAGGCGGCGCCGCGCATTCACCACGCCGCAAGTAGTACTGGAGGGCGATCGCGATCCAGCAGCGCAGCTCACAACGAGCGCTGTTTTCGCGATCGGATTCGACAAGACTTCGAAGACGAAGCCGTCACTCTGCAACAATCGTCGCCCAACCGCTTTCGGGCATAGCGAACGAGAACATTCTGCCGAGCACGGAGACGACGCTCGTTCTTGCTGCGCCAGCGTTGAACATCACGGTCACGACCGCGCCGCCGGGGTTCTTGAATGCAAGCGCACTGCCGCCGCTCGTGGCCATGACCTTGGCCCCCGGTTCGACGTACTGCGAAAGGTGACGAAACACGTAATAGGCGGGTGTAATCGTCAGCGTCCTGGCGGAAGTGTCCACGACGAGCAAGGCATTCTGCTCCCACAGTTGCTTCTTGTTGATGCTCAGGCCACGCTGGTCCAACACCATGTTCCAGGCGTTGTAGGCACTGACGCCGGCGTTGATCCATTCGTGAATGTTGTGCCAACTCTCGATTGCGTAGCGGTGGTCGTTGGGAGCCCCGCTTTGGTCGCTCGCCTGGGTAATCGTCGCGCATCTGCGCTCGGAAAACGGACAGTTGCCGCAGATGTGCTCGGTCTGCCACATCGGCAAACCAGTCGCTCGCGCGGTCGCCATATTGTCCAGCATACTCCACTGCAAACCGATCATCTTCACGTAGCTGCTGGCTGTCGGATTGGCCAGAACCGCGTTCATGACCGCTGCGTCGTAGGTACCGTGCGACATGGTGCCGAGCATGATCTGGGTATCGAGCCCAGCCGCCTCGAAGGCAGGCCCAAGATGGTCGCCGATGAAGCTCACGAACGTTGCGTTGTCCCACAGGCACGCGGGTTGGTTCTGGCCGTTGGTGGGCTCATTCTGAGGGGCGACCGCGTCGATGGTGATCCCTTGCGCGGCGTAGGCTCGCACGAACTTCACGAAATACTGAGCGTACGACTGCAGCGTCGCGGCATCGCCTTTGATGCTGCCGCCGTCGAAGGGCGACGGCACTGGCAGCGTCTGAGACGTTCTTTTCATCCACGTCGGGGGCGTCCAGGGGCTAGCCCAGAAGCGGATGTCCGGCCTGACCGCCAGGGCGGCCTTTACGTACGGGATGAGAATCTGCAGATCCCGACTGATCGTGAAGTGCGCCATCGCGGCGTCGTTGGGCGTCTCGTTGAGAGTGTAGGAATCGAGGGCGTAGTCGCTCGCTCCGATGGGGATGCGGCCCAAGTTGAAGTGCGCGCCTTCAGCCCCGAACAACAGCTCCATTGCGCGTTTTCTGTCGCTTTCGCTGAGCGGGGCCAGATACGTCCACCCTCGCTCGTTGAAGGCTCCGCCAAAGCCCTCCCACGATTGCAGCGCAATGTCGTTCACGGTCACATCAGCGGCCCCGGTCACGACTTCCGTCAGCGCTTCATCGGTCTTCCAGTAGGCGCCCGCAGCGGACGTGACCAATGTGGGCAATCGCTGCGTGTCCTCTCCGGCCGAG